>JAYENE010000418.1:0-9655 GCA_034721935.1 Thermodesulfobacteriota bacterium | reverse complement strand
TATGAGTCGAATAATGTCGGCTTTAGCAAGCTTTTTATAAAAGGATTGCTCTAAGTTATTTCTTTACGCTCACTTATGTGCGAGTTTCAGCCGTTCTTAAATTTAATTGTCCGCTGCCTCAGGTTGAACAGATAATGAGTTTGTAAATTTCTGTTTGTAAACGTTCACAGGTTGCATTTATGCCATACGGAGTTGTTTTAAAAGATGAACGTCCAACATATTAAAAGATGAACGTCCAACATTGAACATTGAACGTCGAACGTCGAATAATGATGTCGCTCGCGCAGCGCAGGCGCTTGCGCCGCGTGCCGCTCTTTAAAATTATTTTAAAATCGAATAAAAAAACCAATGCCGAACCTTGAATGACTATTTTTGTTTCTTTTCAGATGTTCATCTTTTCCCATTCAACGTTCGATGTTGGACGTTCGATGTTCGATGTTCATTTTTTTTCAGTCACTCCTGGGCAAAAACAACTTAGCGCTTATGGCCCGACGCCTGACCTGACCGCTGACTTCTGACTTCTGACTTCTGACCCCTGGCGCTGCTGATTGAGGTAACTCCTGCCTGCACAGGACGTACAGACCTTTGCAAAACACCAATATTGTCATTGCGAGCAAAGCGAAGCAATCTCACAAGACGTTGATAATCCACAAGATTGCTTCGTCGTTTCACTCTTCGCAATGACTAAAACATCTGTCAATTTATTTCATATCAAGCGCCTGTACCCAGATGACTGCGTCTTGGGAAAGTTCCTTGCCGTTATGCTTCAGATCTCCTCCCGCGCCAAGCGCCGCAAATCCCCACCAGCCTGCTTTCGGGATACCGAAAGTAAACACGCCGTTTGCATCTGCCTTTATGGTCAAGGTAATCAGGGCGTCATGAGGCGCCTCAACTTTTGCCTTTTTTACAAAGGAATTGCCTTTAACATCATGGTTTAAGTACTCCACTTCGATCTCAGCGTCAGGAACAGGCTCGCCTTTGCATGTAACAACGCCGCGGAAGACATTTCCTGTCCACAGAGCATAAGGCTTGTCCAGAGGGATAATTTCAACCGGCAGTGGGTCGCCGACCCGGGCATCCCAATCGGTTGGCGCGCCGGCCACATTGAAAATAACCTTTGTGCAATGCTGGATATATATGTCTTCTGAGCCCTCGTAATAAGGAGCGGGCACAAAATAGAACACATGGTCACCCATTCCCCTCAGTCTTACGTTGGCTTCATAAGCCCTGCCCTTATTGGTTAGACTCACAAAAGTTACAGGCTTGAGGGCATTAAGCAGGTTTTTTTTCTTTCCCTTGTGCATTGCACCAAAGGCTATGGGCGGGTGGATCTTGCCCTTTTCATCTTTTCCAATATCCATAGTGTGACCCGCCTCAAATGGATGCGTAAAAACAAGCTTTAGATTTATTTTCTTTGTTTTTGGAACACTATCCGGACTGTAAATCATCTGAAAATGAGCATAGGCCGGTGCGCTCAGTGCAAAAGCTAACGCCAGGGACAATGCCAGAACTAATTTCTTCATGTTCTTCTCCTTTACTGATCATTAATTATAATTTGTTAATTGTTTAATCATCCAATTCCCGCCCTTCATCGCTTCGCTCAGTAGAGGCGGGCAGGCCTAAATTCAACTCTCTATTCTGTTATCTCCGAGCCCGGAACCTTCACAGCGTGGCCTGGACCGGCATCAAAGATGACTGTGTAATCACCTTCAGGCTTTTTGACAGTGAACTCACTATACTCATCCATTGTTCCTTCTATGAGGACCTTTCCGCCGGAATCCATCACCGTCATCTTGACCCCGGCCGCCGATGACCCATCTGAAAACCCGCCCTCGCATGTAATGGTTCCGTCACCATTGTCATAGCAGGAACACAGCGGAGTGTGGGCAAACGCGTAAGTCGCCATAAAAAGCACCAGCGTCAGACCCAGCGCAAAACCTAAGAACTTTCCTTTCATTCTAACACCTCCTTTCTTAAGCAAATTCCGGTTCTCTTTTGATGAGACCCATTAATACAAGAAGAATTAAGGCCAGAATATAAAAGGCGAACATGGCCTGCATTCCGGATAAACCCAATAAATTTCCGCCGGTAAATATAAGAACAGCTATAATTGACCCTAAAACAATCGGATAAAAGGTGGCAAAAAGCATCCATTTTATGCTTCCGGTCTCACCCTTGATCATCAGCAGTGTGGGAATGCAGGGAGGATACATGGCCATAAAAAGCATTATGGCCAGCACATGCAAAGCTGTCCAACCCTTCTCTTTTTCCTTCATCCTCTCTTCAAGCCTGTTCTTCTCCCCTGGCGGTGACTGGTAGATACCCCCCAGGGTTGCCACGCTGCTTTCCTTGGCGGCAAATGAACTCATAAGGGCAATATTTACGCGCCAGTTAAAGCCTGCCCACCTTGTCAACGGCTCTAAAAAAAGTCCGGCACGGCCCATGTAACTGGTTATAATTGTCTCTTCCTTTATTTCTCTTCGTAGTTTATTCGTGGTTCTACCAAGTTTTTTATAGGCATTGTAAACCTTCCTGGCATGTTTATCTTTTATCATCTCGCCTTTGACTTTATATCTTCCCCTTTTTACGATCTTGAAAAATTCAAAATTTTTTTCTCTGAATTCTTGATAAATAGCCTGTTTTGCCTTTTTGCCTTGAGCGCCCATCCTTGCCTTCTTATAATCTCTCCAATATCTTGTAAATTCCATCAAGTTGTCACCGGCCATAAGATCGGCATAAGGGTTATCGTTGCCTATTTTTTTGAAGAAAGTTTGCTGCGCCTGATCTGACTGGCTTATATAATGAGCCTTTTTCTCTTTACTGATACCTGGGAAATAGATAAGCACATAGACGATGACGGACACTACAATAACGATAGTGATAATCTTTTTGACAAAGAGCCATGTTCTTTCCAGGCAGCGCCTGAGGACACCACCTGTGGTGGGTATATGATAGGGCGGCATCTCCATGACAAATGGCGCGCTCAATTTTCTTCTCAGCACTGTAAGATTTAAGATCTTAGCTACGGAAAGCGCTATGATTATAGTAATAGTCGAAATAAAAAACATGGCAATCCCTTTATATGCAGCAAAAAACATCCCAATCAGAAGCACATAAAAAGGAATTTTGGCCAGGCAATTCATTAAGGGCACAATCAGAATGGTTGCCAGCCTGGCTTTCTCATCTTTTATTCCCCGGCACGCAAGGACCCCGGGTACGGCACACCCGCCGACATACAGGCCGCCAATGACCATAGGCAAAACAGACTGGCCATGGAGACCGAAATATCTGAAAATCCTGTCCAAAATAAAGGCCATTCTGGCCATGTAACCCGTGTCTTCCAGGATGGCTATGAGGGCAAACAGGATAAGGAAAATAGGCACGTAATTCAGCACCGCGATAGTTCCATCTACCACCCATATGGGCATAGAACGAAAAAAAGGATCAAAAATAAATCCTTCGGAAGGAAAAAACGAAGCAATAATATCCCGGAACCAGGCAAGCGCTGGCCACGTGTATTCAGTAATCTTGTATCCCTGAACTATCGCGAGCTCATAAATGGAATAAATGGTAGCGATCAGGACAACCGGTCCGAGATAACGGTTGCAAACTACCTGGTCAATCCTGTCTGTGAGCGTCCTGGTTATCTTTTTTTTGCGGATGACACTCGCCTCTACGATCCTCTGACCCTCATGATGGCGCGTTATAGCTATAACCTTTTGCGGAGACTTCTTGTGCTCCAGCGTAAAGGCTTCTCTTTTTTCTTCCGCCGATCTCAGTAGCACCCCGCTTTTTTGCGAATATTTCCTGACCAGCCTTTGCGCCTCTTCATCATTTTCCATAAGCTTCACGGCCAGCCATCGAACCGGATAGCGGCCGGAGATTTCCATCTCCTCTGAGAGGCTTTTTTCCAGAGAATCTAAAACTGGTTCAAGATCATCTCCATAGTTAATTCGAAAGGGGGTGGCCCGCCCCTTTTTTGAGGTTGACAGGATCGCCTCCTTGAGTTGCTTTTTCCCTTTGCCTTTGTTTCCAACCGTAGAGACTACAGGCGCTCCCAATTCCTGGCTTAACTTTTGGGTATCGATTTTAATGCCCCGTTTTTCGGCCACATCCATCATATTAAGATTAATGACAAGAGGAACATCCATTTCTGCTAATTGGAAGGTTAGATAGAGATTTCTTTCAAGATTGGAGGCATCCAGAACGTCAACAACCGCTGCCGGCTTATCATTAAGCAGAAAATCCCTGGCAATGCGCTCTTCCAGTGTGTAGGAGGTTAGACTGTGTGTCCCTGGGAGGTCAACCAACTCAACCCGATCGTCTTGAAGGCGAAAAGAACCGGTCTTTTTTTCCACGGTTACGCCTGGATAATTAGCCACATGCTGCCTTGCGCCGGTAAGGATATTGAAAATTGTTGACTTGCCGGAATTGGGCTGACCGGCTAAAGCTACCAGGATTTTCCGGGATTTATCGCTCATAACAGGGTTACCTCCACCTGTCTTGCCTCGGAGTGGCGCAGGCTGATATTATATCCCTTTAGTAAAAACTCAACAGGATCCACAAGAGGCGCGTTTCGTACAACTTTTATACGGGTTCCAGGGATAAATCCCATATCGAGAAGCCGCTGTTCCATAATACCCCCTGAAGTAGTATCCACAATCTCACACTCCTGATCCGGCTTGATTTCGTCTAATGTCATTATTCATTTCTCCTTTAAACCTAAGCTGAGCGATTTATTGCGAAGATATGTGCCGAGATATTGATGCATAAGGGTTTGCGAAAACCACAGGCATACCCGTGGATATGTCGAGGATTTTCGCGAATCCTTGATGCGCAAGAGATCGGTGCAGATCGAGTAAAAAATCGCTCAATTTAGGAATCAAGAATAAATAAGTTATACAGATTGCGCCGTAATTTTGTTTGTTTTCAAGGCGTGTTGAAGCGCGCATAACGAGTTATGTAAGCTTTGACACAACACAGAAAACAAGCAAAAGGACAAGCAAGGTGTATGAGTTATTTATTCTTGCTGACTTAGGTTAAAATAAAAAGGCGCAACTCAATTGTTTGTTCAATCGTAAGTTACACCTTCACTTTCCTCCCGCCATAAAAAATATAGCGGGAAGACCGTAAGACATCCCTTATAAAAATTAATATATCTAATTTAATTAGGAGTCACTAATAATTTACCCAAAAACTATTGTCAAGTTTTTTTATGGTTTTTTGCATGCCACGCTAATCTCCGCCTCAAAACCACGATTCACGATGTATCTTTACAGCTCAACAAGGCAGAGGGAACATTTTGGACTTTTTACGAACTCATCAATCTTTTGATCAGTTTTTAGGGTTCGGCAAAAAATAAGTTCGCAATTTCAGGTGTTGAGGCGCTCGGCTGACAAGGCGCGAAAAAACATGAATATCAAGCATATTCAGAATTTTCGCAACACAGTCAGGCGGGATGCATCGGCGACTGAAATGTAAAGTTATTTTTTATCAAGCCCTAGTTCGACAAGGCGTTGGTCCATTGCCGCAGAATAGCCGGATACTCGATTACGCTCGAATCTCCGTAAAAAGGCAGACTATAGATTGCCAGGTTTTTGATGGCCGGCACTTGAGCCAGGGCAGGATTCCTCCTCATTGCGCCATAAAGGGCCTTTTGAACTGCAAAGGTATCTCCGGTAATGATAATGACATCAGGTTTGGCCTTGACCAACCCGTCCATCTTTCTGACCATGAAGTGCCCCTTATTCACCTTCTTTTTTGTTGGTGGTTTGAGAAGATCACCTACATTGACACAGCCGAGCGGTTCGAGCAGATACTGATCTGAGTAGCCTCCTGCTGACTCGATCCTGAGAAATGACTTGCCCGTAGAGCTCTGGTATGTGCCATTGATAACGACCACCTTTTTACCCAAGCCTGCCTTTGGCAACCAACTTTTAGCTTTGGCCAGCGCTTTTTGGTAGCGTTCAATTAGAGCATCGGCCTCAGACTCACGTCCAAGCAACCTGGCTGTCTGCCGTATGGCTGATTCCAGGCTCTGAGAAAAATCCACATACTCGATGGTCAGGCCCTTGCCTTTGAGCAAAGGAACAACATTGGCCGGCTTGACCTTTGGTTTGTAAATACAGAAATTGGGATGCTTCTCGATGATAATTCGCGTGATGCCACGTTTTTTTGCTGTGTCAGGGACGATGTCTGGTATTCTGTCCACTATGCATTTTGGGCAGCCCAACACCTGGGTGGCGTTTAAGAGCTGCTTGCACATAGGCCACATGGAGCAGCGCACTGACATGGCTTCGGGAAGAACACCAAGATTAAAGGACACATCGACCAGCCGGTCTCCAATCATGATAACGTTAATCTTCTCTGGGGCTATCCTGGGTTTGGCCTCGGCCGGCTGGGAAAAAAATAAAAGCAGCCCGAGACTAAAGATGAATAAAAGGGTTAGATTCCTTAAAACGGTTTGTTTGATGACGCTTTTCATAATTCAGGTCTCCTTTCAGCGTAATAAACTTTCAGTTCATCAAAAGGTTTGCTCTCAAGAATGGCCGGAGATATGTTTATGGATCAGGCCTGACAATCGCGACCGCAATTAGTCCATAGATACCTGAAAACGCAATAACAACAAAATCAGACCATAACGCTTTTAGATCAAACCTGCGAACACACACAAATATAAAATAAATAATGACCGAAATTCCAATGCCGATAAAACCTTTCCAGCCATTTAAGACAAGGTCAAAGGTCATGTAATTGCTTGTATGATCTTTAATTTGAACAAAAAATGGAAAGCATGCGGAATAAAAGACTTTGGCTGGTGTTTGTCTTGACCTCTGCATAGCCCGCTTATACCCGGCAATTATCTTATAGTCCGGTGTCATGGCTGTTGCGTAGATCATGGTTTTGTCGGAATAAACAGCCGTCCTGTAAAGCGGATTTATGATCAGTTTATAGTTCATGGTGTCAGGGTTGTAATTATCCACGGGCAATGGAATAAGCCTGTAGTTGTCATAGGAGATAAGAAAAAGTTTGCCGTCGTTCGTAAGCAGCATGCCGTAAAACTCTTTTCTTCTGTTTTCCGAAATTCTGATGCTTCTGATTCCAAGGTTTGCGGGAATAGGTGTGCGCACACACAGCGGTTTCCCCCGGACCCGTTTGATATGGAAAACCGCCCCCGCAGCGTCCACCACAAAATACCCTTCATCAAAGGGCTTTAAAATTGTTCCTTTTCCGGCAATAAGTCGCGCTGGAAACTTAAAGCCCGCGTCTTTAAGCGCATCGGTAAATACACAGCTCAGCGCCTCATCCACTGTGTTTCTGTCGGCGTTAACAAACTCCATTCGGTCAGTTATCCGGAACCTGTCTTCCGGAAAAATAAACAGGGCTTGATCCGGCTGTGATTCGATGAGCGGATATATCTCATCTTGCGGAAAACGATCTGCGATCATGCGTGGCTTGAGTTCGATGACCTGTCTGTTTGCCTTGATGGTATCCTTGTCAAAACTTTGCCCATCGATTTCAAACGGCAACAAGCCCCACAGTTCCATGTTTTTATAATAAATAAATGGCATGAGGCTTTCAAAGGTTTTCCGGTCAAGGTCTCTGCCTGTCTCGTCCCGGGTTAGAAAACGATGGTCCTTAATCATCTCCCGGAATACAAACTTTTTAATCACCGGGCTGTAAAACAGATGCGTCCTGCCGGTCCTGGCCACAAAAACCTTCTGATAAAGCATTGGAAGGTAGACGCTCATAACAAGAATAGACAAGGTTATCAGTGCATATCTCGATAACTTTTGCTGCATATTTCAACCTCTATTTCGAAAACGAAAGACGGATAAGGCAATGGCCGGAATAAAGAAAAGCGAGGCCAGGGACAGCTTGCCGATGACGGTAGTGTAGCTGCCAGGAATGTTGCTTTGAAAAAAAAGCCAGACAAACCCACAGGAAACTGCAAGGCAAAATATCTTTCTTAGCCACTCTGGTTCCAGCACAACAAGCGACGTGCCCAGGAATGAAACCATGCCCGCCAAAAGCCACGGAAAAATCGTGAGCATGGCGCGAACCACCACTTCGACCGGGAAGAAAATACCCGCGATCAAGTAAAGCAGGAAAATATCCACAAAACAGATGACGCCAACGGCTACAAGACCGATCAGCAGATAGGAAAGCACAAGGACATGAGGCCTTACCGGCAGATGCAGGGATAGGCGAAGACGACGATTGCGTATTTCGGGAATAAATTGCGCGGCGCCTAAGACAATACCTGTGGCAAGGGGCAGATATTTTATCTGCTCATAAAAGAGCGTGTGGATATGAATGACCTGATACCAGACCATTTCAGCATGTTCGAGAACGAACATGTGTCTTGTTTTAATATAGATATAAATAAAAACGAGAATATTACAGGCAAATGCAATACCCCAGTACAAACGCATTTTCATCCATTCCTTGTAAAGAGTTGATGCAGTCATGCGCCCCTTCATTAATATTTACCTGTCAGACCGATAAACGCGTCTTCAAGGGACATGGGTACATCCTCAAGCACGGAACAAACCAGACCGCTTTCTTTAAGATAAGCATCAACCGTCTCCAGGGATTCAAATGAATACACGCTGCAACGATTGCCCGCAATATCGACATTGTGTATTATTTTATTGCTGGTTGGAATATGTTTCCGTTCGTTGTACTCAAACCGGTATTGCCTGAACCCGGCCATAAACAGCTCAAGAGAGGTCTGAAGGATATTTCCACCCTTTTCCAGGAAAATAACCTCATCAACGAGTTGCTCCAAATCCTGAACAATATGAGAAGTGACGAATACTGTCCTGTTGCCCTCTTTCACGAATTCAACCAGAAAATCGAGGAAAAGGCGGCGGTATCCGGCATCCAGCCCCATGGAATAATCGTCAAGAATCATGAGCTTGGGATTCTGGGCGAGGGTCAGTCCCAAAACGACCTGGGACCGTTGACCGCAGGACATTTTGGAAATTTTATGATTATGGGACAATCCCATTTTCTCCACAAGACCGTAATAAATATCCCTGTTCCACTTAGGATAATAGGATGAATAAAATTTTTCGATCTGGCTGATGCTCATGAACTCGTATGCAAGATGTCCTTCAAAAAGAAGGCCGATCTTTTCTCGTGTTGCCGGTGATAAATTATAGGAATCTTCACCAAATACCAGACATCTGCCGGAAACCGGACGCAAGAACCCCATTAATATATTAATTAAAGTAGTCTTTCCTACCCCGTTTTTACCGAGCAGGCCGAATATTCTTCCACGCTTGACGGTAAAACTTAAGTCCTTATAAATAGTATGTTTGCCGTAGCTATAACAAAGATTTTTTACTTCAATGTAATTTTCCATCTGTTTTGCCTCGGAGGGACGCAGGCTGATATTATATCCTTTCAGCTCATTTCTCCTTAAACCTAAATTGAGCGGTTTTTTACTCGATCTGCGCCGATCTCTTGCGCATAAAGGCTTCGCAAAAATCCTCGACATATCCACGGGTATGCTGCGGTTTGTACAAACCCTTATGCATCAAGATCTCAGCACATATCTTCGCAAAAAATCGCTCAACTTAGGTTAAAAACAAAAAGGCGCAACTCAATTGTTTGTTCAATCATAAGTTAGGAATCAAGAAGAAATAAG
>JAYENE010000417.1:27945-30128 GCA_034721935.1 Thermodesulfobacteriota bacterium | reverse complement strand
CAATTTCAGGCGTTGAGGCGCTCGGCTGACAAGGCGCGAAAAAGCATGAATATCAAGCATATTCAGAATTTTCGGAACGCAGTCAGGCGTGATGCATCGGCGCCTGAAATGTGAAGTTATTTTTTGCAGAGCCCTTAGCTTCTTGGATTCAACAACTTTGAGATTACAGCAAATTCTCTTTTTCGATGATTTCCTGAAGTTCTTCGAGGAAATCGGTCAGAGTTACGTCTTTTCTTCCTTCTGAAGAACAATCATGAGAATCCGGATCATCAAAGGGATGCCTGTGCCAGCCATCTCGGTCACAGTCCCTGTCAAAGATCCTTTGATTGCCAATTATGGCGACGAAATTAGTGGTCCCTGTTATCATATTGTAATATGCCTGGATGTAAAAATTCTCTTCCACATAAAGTCGTAGCTTGATTGCTCCTCTGTGCTTGTCAATAAGTTCCATTTTCTTTAGGAACGGAAATGTTTTCAAAGCCTTTTTTGCTTCTTTTTCTAACTCGTCAGTTCTCATCTCTTGGTTCCCGACAATTCAGCGAGGTCTTCCTGCAAGCACTCTATCCCTGTAATAGCCATTTCCCAGTCACAGAAATCAGATTCAGCATCCAAAGAATAATCGAATTTTTTCACCAACTCTTGATCTCTGAACTCCTCAAATCTCATCTTATACTTCTTTTTCAGGAGCCTATCTATTAAATAGTACCTATTTAACCTACGCCGATATTCGTTCTCTATAATTTTTTTAAGCTTTGATTCTGAATCTGTACCCGATTCTTCCAGATTGTCTATGAACCTGGAAATTCTCTCTGGTATCGCAGGCATTCTAAATTACCTCCCTTAAATCACTAAAATCCACCACCATATAAAAATGCTTCTTACTCTTAATGTTTCAATCCTTTCAACAAGTCATGTCTTCCTCAGACGCTCCAAAGTTAACCTTAATTCCGTTATATATCGCCGTTCTGGAATTCCTCCATATGCCAGGTAGCCGTTGCTGAATATGTGTGTTTGGGATACAAATTGGCGGCTTGGCAACCAAATTCTTTTGCCCTCTTACAATCTGCAAATACGGCTTTGGTTATACCACCGCCATTGACCAAAAGCTTATCCCCGTCTTGTTGTATTTCTTCATAGAGTTCTTTTATCTTGTTTCGGTTTATTTCATCAAGCAAGGAACTGGCGCCTGCGATTTCTTTCAACCGATCGGTCTCAAAGATATAGGAGTGAATTTGATCTATATCGACAATTGCAAGCCATTTTTTTTGCATCGAAATATATCCTTTTCTTAAATATCCAAATAAGTATCTTCGTAAAAGTAAGTTTTTTGAAAATGTAATCGAGTTACGGTGCTAAGAAACACGCAATTTCATGCAATTGCCATAGGGTTCCTCCCTCTGCTGAATAAGAGTTTTGACAAGAAACTCTTCAAAGGCAATAGCTTCTACATTTCGACAAACCTGGGTGACGACCCTTTCCTTTTTTTTAAAAATACGCGTTGGCCGATCATCAGGCACAATCATACCTTCAGTAAATCTGCCAAGGGTTTCCACCTCTGCATGGTGCGTTTCCACATCACAAAAAGCTGGATTTATGACATAACCAACCGCAAGGGGATCATGCAGATAACATCCATCCATGCCCTCGTTATCTCTATAAAGATCCATATATTTTTGGGCAATATTCCACACAAAATCAAGAATGGGTGATGAAAAACGATTTTTTATTTTTCTTAAGACTTTCCGATGAAGTCTTACCTTATGTGTTACATCAAGTCCGACAAATGTCAGGGGAACAGGCCCTTCAGGGAACTCTTCGAGATAAGAGCTGCGACTGAACTCAAGAACCTCCTGAGCTGCCTTTGGATCGCAATATATGTTGAACTCGGCATCTGAGGCTACATTTCCGGCTTCAAAAAATACCCCTCCCATACACACTATTTCCTTTAGCTGACACATCTTTCCGGGATACTTCCTTATTGCGCGGGCAACATTTGTCAATGGGCCAAGAGTGATCAGCGTGATTTCCTTCGGGTTTTGCGCCGCAAGGTGAGGAATAAGCTCCTCTGCTGTCATGGGATGAAGTTTAACAATAGGAGGCGCTTCATCCGGCACATCGCCCAGCCCGTCTTTTCCATGCACAGAAGGGGCTCCGCTAAAACTTTTATCCAGGGGCGTAAACGC
>JAYENE010000417.1:0-27845 GCA_034721935.1 Thermodesulfobacteriota bacterium | reverse complement strand
TAAGCTCCTCTGCTGTCATGGGATGAAGTTTAACAATAGGAGGCGCTTCATCCGGCACATCGCCCAGCCCGTCTTTTCCATGCACAGAAGGGGCTCCGCTAAAACTTTTATCCAGGGGCGTAAACGCGCCCTCCGCCACGAGGGGGATATTATCATGGTTCAGGGCAAGCGCTCGGAACACCTTAAAAACATTAAGGTTTACTTTTTTTATGTGTACATTGCCACTGACAGTTGTGACAGCCTCTACTTTAAGCTCTGGTGACTGAAGGGCCATGATTAATGCGAGTGCGTCATCGACCCCGCAGTCGGTATCGATAATTACCCGGCGTGGGCTTTTTGCAAGAACCTGTTTCGACCGTATAAGAAACCTTCCCCTGTCATTTTTTGTCTGTGACACAGGAATCAGTTGTAGTTTTTCTTCCAGTTGACTGATTAGATTACCCACCTGCTTGGGATCGGCTGAGCGATTTTCGATTTCAATCTCTTGATGTCTCCCCAGTTCATCCTGTGCGTTTGAGTCCAAAAAAACTACATTATCTATGCGTAACTCCAGCCTTTGCCCCACCTCTGCAGCATTCTCAAACAGAGTGATATCACGACTGATTTTTACGTGAAAAGCCGGTTGTAAAGAATGCCGCGTGGGCAAAATAAAGCCTAAGATTCCCTCAAATCTCCTGGGAAGGAGACCTTGCGTCATAAGATTTTTTGCATGGTCTTTAGTAAGCGGCAATTCCAGTTTTGTACGTTTGTACCCGATTTTGATGCTTGGAACTCTCTTTTTAAGTTGCAGAATATAATGGCTTTCGCCACTCAACATTACTTTTCGCAGCCGGAGTGTGAAATCATTTTGACCGAGGAAATTTGTTTTTGTATCCAGATACGCATCCTCAATTTCAGTCTGAATAGACTCCGCTCTGTTATAATTATTCTTTTTTAGTTCTTCAATGATCTGTTCTGGGTTCAGCCATTGATGGTGGGCAGTGCCCACCCTACACTGTAACTCCCTGAGATTTCAAGGTGTCCCGGGTTAACTTGGTAGCCGTCGGCGGTCCCTATTAGATTGCTTTCAGACAAATCCCGCAACCTCCAATAATCCTCACCGTGAAAATCGGCTTCCGGCTCCGAGACACGTTTGATTTCCCCGGTCTTGTTGTCCCATCTTGTCCAGATAGAAATAGCCGGATCCAGTCCATCCCGGGTCAACGGATGCAACCGGTGATATTCGTATTCTTTTCCCGGACATTGTTTTTCATATTGCCTTGCCCACACAGGGCTGTCATGTCCTGTATAACGAAACTGTGGCGAAAAATAGTAGAGGTTTGGTCTGGGGGCTGTCTTCTTGAACTTCTTGATCTCATTTTCATCCACACCAAACCATGCCTGGGTTTCAATATCACCAAGGTCAAACATGTGAAGTTCAAGAACAGTGAAAATTAGATGCACTATTTCATTACCTCTGCCTGAGAGAAAAGAACGGCCTGTCAGATTAAAATCGTACTTACCGCCTATCCGTGTACAGAACGTATTCTGGTAACGCATAAGGCGCCAATCATCCGGCAAGTAACGGTTTATTTCTGCAACGGCCCTGTATAACCATGCCACGTCGGCTCCTCAGCCTCGGGCTTCGAGCCGCTTTCTTATATGATCTTCTTTTGATGAAGCAATTACGAGCATTCTATTTTCTCCTTTCTAGTGGATTCTCAAAGTTTAAGCTGATTTTTCTTGTTCATTTTACCATACGATATTTGGCATCCTTCATATAGCCGCAAAAAAACGCAAAAGGCGCAAGATAGTGTAAATCTTAACAGGTAAATCCAATTTATGTAATGACAGGTCAACAATACTTAGGGCTCGGCAAAAAATAACTTCACATTTCAGGCGCCGATGCATCCCGCCTGACTGCGTTGCGAAAATTCTGAATATGCTTGATATTCATGCTTTTTCGCGCCTTGTCAGCCGAGCGCCTCAACACCTGAAATTGCGAACTTATTCTTTGCCGAACCCTTAACGCAATATAGTGTATCTCAGACTGAATTTACAACGAATATACTGTAGCTAATAGTTAAACCTAAATTGAGCGATTTTTTACTCAATCTGCACCGATCTCTTGCGCATCAAGGATTCGCGAAAATCCTCGACATATCCACGGGTATGCCTGTGGTTTTCGCAAACCCTTATGCATCAATATCTCGGCACAAATTTTTTGGCATCGCTTTTATGAATAAACCAGTTATAACCTGTTTTTTTCTTTTTTATATGTGGAACTGGATCTTTCCCGTTTAACAACGAGACAACATCATCAACAGACAATTGTCTTTCTGCAGTGTGGAAGCTCTGCATGAAAAGCTGAGTTCCACGCTCGCCAAAAGACTGGGCTGCTATTAAGCCTGCTGGATATTTGTCCGGAACTTGATCAAAACCAAATATTTTTCCATAACACGCGGAACAAATTACTTTTTTATTACGCCAACCGCAATTTACCAGGATACATTTCCCCTTTTTTGCATTCCCGCAACCACCTGCTTTTACAGTCCAGCCCCAGCCGGCAAGCACAAGCCTCCTGGTAAGATCGCCCGCTCTGCCGGTGCCCAGTTTCTTGTCAAGCATGGAACTTCTGGAATTTATGGCGGCCATGAAAGCTGATTCCGGTGACACCCCCTGGACAAGCTATTCTTTGAAAAAAAAGTCGGCAGGTTTGGCTTCAAAGCCTGTGTTGCCGGGGCCCAGAAACCCTCTGGCGCTTACAATCTGCCTGGTCTGTTTGGCGCCTCTTGCTCCGCTCACTGCAAGCGCGGCAAACCCGAAACCTGGATGGCTGGTGGAAAGAGATATGATTTTCTTGAGTTCATCAAGAACATTCTCTCCAAGGTCGGCTGTAATCTGTGAAAGCGCCTTTTCATCTTTCGTATTGTCAATGTCCGACAAAATATTGTCGGTTGTTTGTTCTAATTTTTCCTGTAAATGTTCCAGCTCCAGAATACTGAAAGATAGTCCATATTCCGTGACAGTTCGAAAGGCCAGACGCATCCACTCAGGAACGATCTTGGCGACCTTATCGGAATGCTCTGAACAAAGGTGCTTGAGAAGCATCTCTCCATGATCCTTCAGTCAGTGTCCAGGCTGGGCTGCGATGTCGGCGCAAACTTGACAATCCAGTTTGGACAGCATTTCCATCAACTCTCGCCGCGCGCTATCGTCAAGAGAAATGGAAAAATGACCGGTAACGAAATCCTGGTCAAGGTTGGCCATGGGTTGCTTACCTTTGTTTGCAACAGAGAAGATGTTCCATTTTTTCGTGGGCATCATTGCAACGGCTTCAGCCTGCTCTTCTTTTCCCGGCGAAAAATGAACGGTCATCTCATCACCGTCGAAATCAGCCCCGAATCCTTTGCAAACAAGAGGATTAATTTTTAACACAGACCCTGCTTCAGGGGGAAGCGGCACGGGCCAAAAGCCCATTATACTGTATTTATGCAGAGAAGGTTGACGGTTAAGGAGCGCTGTTGTCGATGGATATTCCTCAAGATAACGGTTGATAATGCGCCGGGCAAGGCGCAGATGCTCTTCGGAAAGTTTCTTGTTTGGCCAGACGATTTCCGTCCAGAATTCCTCACTTAAAACAAACTGTTCTGTTTCCTTCCTGATATCCGGCAAACGGCAATTCACTTTAAAGATTGCTTCGATTAGCCTGTCGATATGCTCATCCTGAACGAATTCCATTAATAGTTCAGGATGTTCGGCAATTTTTGGGCCAAGCAAAACAATGAGAATCTCAGTAGGGACTCCGCAGGCATCCCATTCAAGACCTGGGTCCGGCACGATTACCAGCCGGCTGGACATATCAACCCTTCTTCCAAGACCGTCACGGCGCAACAGTCCATATTTGCCAAAAAGTCGGCTGTAAAGCATCTCAAAAAGGCAGGAGACTGCCTTACTGATCTGCCATTTCGCCGCGTTTTGTTTGACAAGCTTGATCAGTTCCTGGTATTTCCCCGTGAGTTGCTCTTGTTGTTGGAAAATGATAGTACCGATCCGCTCTGGACCCCGGTACCTGTATTTTAGTGGAAGAATCGGAATAGCTTCTAAAAGCGGTGGGTTATCTTTTTTGCTGAAATGCAATTTTCCCCTGCCCTTAGCGCTTACCGGATACGGAATCGGTTCCGGCAAACGGATGTGGCCCCACGCATCAGGGTCCCAGTTTCTGACGCTTACATTTCCGAACAAAGCAGGGTCGCAGAGACCTCCTGCCATTGGTACAGACACTATCTGTCTTGTCTCGCAGACGAGAAAACTGGTGCGATGTTTTGGACATGTAAGATAGAAGTCTGCAACCTTTGTGAGAGTAATTTCTTTTTCTTTATTATCATCCTGTTTATAAGCGGCAATATCAGTTTTATTAAGTTTGAAAGCAATATGTATTGTTCTTGCCTTTCGCGTATAGCAAAGGATAATTTGTCTTTTTTTTATGCCTGTACGGACGGGATTAAGGGTTATTTTTATTTCTCCCTCGGTCTCCTTTCCCATCAAAGGTGGTATACTCATTTGAGAGTTATGTGGAAATTGAAGTCCATACTCCGATAGAACATCTCGAATGGCAAGACGGATCTCCTGCGTCCTCTGGGTTTTTCCCGTTGCGCGCACCTGCTGTGGATAACGGTATCGGCACTTTTCATTAGCGCAAAAAAAGCTTCCTTTAACACCGATTGACCACGTTGCAGCTTTAAATACTTCTTTCCCCTTTTGTTCAATCATTTCCCGTGTCGTCCATGTCAACCTTGCAGAGATTGTATCATCCTCCCTTATTTCCACACCCAGCGCAAAAAGATGATCTCTGATGGCCTGAAAAGTCTGACCGTGTGGCAAAGCATTCCCGGAAACTGCAGGATCGGACCTGGCGCTTAGAATACTTTGCAGATTTTTATCAGCCTGATGCGCCGCCAGAGTCCATATTTCCATCTCACCGAGACGCTGGCCGCCTTTGCGTCGACGTCCTCCTACAGGCTGGGCTGTAACAGCATTATATGGATAGGGGCTTCGTGTTCTCGGCCATCCCCTGACCTGACCTTTTCTGACCGCAACGTGCTTAAGCCGGACAAAATGCTGGAAGCCGACGGTGACAGGGGCTTTTGTCCTTTTTCCGCCGGGAAGATCAAGATACATCCTGCCATACTCATCTATAACCGGCTTTTCGCCATTTCTATTCAATGCGCGAAATAAATTTTGCAAGTGACTCATGTCGACTTTAGAAAAGGCTTTTCCGATGTCACTTGGAAAATTTGCGGAATCGTTTTTCAACCGACGCAACAAACCTATGCTGGTTTCAAAGAGCTGTCCCAGGTTCATCCTGGAAATTACCCCGTGAGGATTAAGCACCAGATCAACCGCCCGCCCGCGTAAATTTTCGGGAAGACGATCATTGTCCGGCAAACGCGGCAAGTCGTCAGATGGTAAAATAATGGATACAACCCCCTTGTTTCCATAACGCCCCATGAGTTTATCCCCTGGCAGTAATGGAAAATTATGATGAACCGTCCACGAAATAGAAACTACATGATCTAAGCTGAGGGCTGACCAGAATATAGATGCGGAGCTGTTTTCTTTTTGCCTTTGCAATGTTTGAAAGAACTTAAGCAGAATATGATCCACCAGAAATGCGCTATAAGTTAAAAGCCGCTGCCATCTGATGTCCTGTTCATCCAGAATTTCATCATCAGACAACCCCGGCTTTTCGGAAAGCTGTGATAGAGCTTGGCACAAGGCCTCTGATGCCTTAATCCTCTCTTCGTTATTGGAAAATCTAACAAACGTGGATGAAGAAAGCCCGGTGATATCCGAAAGCGCTTCATAGTTCCCACAGGCTTTATTGCCATAAACTTCCGGGATCATGAAAAAGGAGGGGAGAAAGTTCGGCTTGTTTTTTCCAGACAATAAGCAATCCAGATGCCTGCCCTCAGAAAGAACCAGCCTGAAATAATTATTTGTTTTCCTCTTCCCATGGGTAAGGGAATGTTTGCGAAGCAACCATAAACCAGGGATGCCGACCAAACGGGGATGCCACACCCACCTTCCGGCACGTCCGTCTCTGGATGTTTCCGACCGTAAGATAAAAACACCAATGCCGGATAAGGAAAAGAAAAACTGCAAACTTTTTCACTGCCTGACCAGCGGATTTCCAGCTTTGCCCGGAGTGTGTGGTTGGTTTGAAGACAAAGCCTTGCTTCCTCCTCGCTCGGCACAATGGTCTTAAAATCGAGAGATTCCTTCTCCAGGTCCAAGGCATTACGGAACAGATACTCAAGACGGTCTTTGAGAAAAGTCTCAAAGGCGGGGGGATGAAAAAGATACGGGGGGGAATAGAAATACATTTCGGGGGATAAGGTCTCTGCTCATGGATGTGTCTTCCAATATCTTTAGTTCACTTATAATTTAACCTACTATCATAATAAGATATTTCTTGCAATATATAAACAATCATTTGAGCATTCCCTGCAACTTAGGGTTCGGCAAAGAATAAGTTCGCAATTTCAGGCGTTGAGGCGCTCGGCTGACAAGGCGCGAAAAAGCATGAATATCAAGCATATTCAGAATTTTCGCAACGCAGTCAGGCGGGATGCATCGGCGCCTGAAATGTGAAGTTATTTTTTTGCCGAGCCCTTAGGTTGAAACAAGGGGGACATGCAAACAATTTATAGTTTTTCTCTTTGGCCATAGATTTTCAGATAAATAATTTCACATTTTCTTGATATTCCCCCTCACCTTGACCCTCTCCCACCAAGAGAGAGGGAAATAACCGGATTGGCTCATTTTAAATTGTCGCCCCCGCCTATAACAAAGAATCGGGAAGTTTATATGCTTTGCTCGCCGGTTTGCAGCATGAACGAAACGAGGAAGACGGTTAAAAAATTCTTGAAAGTATGAGACAGGATTAGTAACTTTGATTTGATTTTTGTCGTACAACGAAAACCATCTTTTTTTCAAATCTTCAAGAACAAACGGAGTAATATATCGCATAAGGCTATTTTGGACTAACAGAAAATGGGCTGTTAGATAATAAAGCTCAGTAGCAAAAGCGGTTTCTTATTATTTTTCACCTCGGGGGAATGAGAGAGGATCAGCTTTTTCTCCACCTTGATCCCCTTAAATTGTTTTCTGCCTTTGCCTTTGCCTCCTATCTCAACAACTACGGTCTCATCTGCCAGTTCTACCAGGAAGTCAGGAGTTTTCGCTCCTCACCTGGTCTTTAAATAATGAAACCCGGGGAAAAATCAAAGGGCGGGGTTGAATTTAGGCGTTTCTTTTTTCATTTGTTTGTGGTAATGAAGTCATATCCCATGCTCAAGAATAGATGCCCGCTCGCGCTTCATCATATTATTGCCAGAGGTATAGAACGCAAAAGGATATTTACAGATGGTGTTGATAGGGATAATTTGCTTCCAATAAGGCTGTAGCTGTTAATCCGCCACGTTACGAATCGGATGGCTGATTTATGCACAACTCATTGATCTTTTTTACAAAGGTCTCGAAATCCTGCAGGCCTTCCCTGATATTTTTCAAAAAGAGCTGGTCATTGACTCTCCAGTATTGGTGTGCAAGCATATTTCGAAACTTGGCAAAAGGCAGGAGACGTTCGATTAATTCCGGTGAAACTATTCTATATTCTTTAGCCTTCACAAAAGCTTCGGTATATCCCCGAACGGCAACACTATGTTTCTTGGCCAAAATATGTTGAAACAGGCTGCCTATAGCCTCAGCAATTACAATTGTTGAATATTTCAGACTCTTGATCAGGTGGCGGTCTTGCAATACCTGTTCATCCGGCTCATTTAGGATAGATTTAACATCAAATACCTCAGTGGTAATATCATTAAGGTATTTTTCAATGCGGTCTATATCAATCAGCACAAAACACATCCACTTGTTCGTGTCGCAACTGCCTTGCTCTTGCTATGATGAACTCATTTTGTATCAAGTAAAAAGATAGATTTTCGATGCTTTCGCCCAGTAATTCAGGAGACTCGTTTTTCAGCAAGACTCCATTGTTAACAGCCTTACAAAGGATATCCGGATCTGCTTCCTGAAGATCGAAGAAAAGGATGTCTATCTTTTCCTCCGGCAAAGTCAGGGCTTCTGATATCCGGGAAACCAAATCAAAGTAAGCAATATTCTTGTCTATATCCGGGTAAACTAATACAAGTATATCCAAGTCATTGACTACAGGCGCATTAATTACAGCAGAGCCAAAAAGGTAAGCCGTGGCTACTTCAGGAGAATTCCTCAAACTTTGCTTTAACATGTCTAAATTGTATTTTATCATCCCTCAATCCCTTAAATTCCCATATCACTTTTTTAATAATGCGGCAAATCGAAACCTTAGGGTTCGCCTAAAAATAAATTTACATTTTCAGGTGTTGAGGCGCCAGTATGGCAAGGCGCGAGAAGGGCGAATAGCAGGCTATTTAACCGACGAGCAACGCAGCCATGCGGGATGGATCGACGCATGAAAGTGTGAAGTTATTTTTGGGCGAGCCCTTAGTCAAGTACATACCTACGCCACCGTCAAATCCTTAGGGCTCGGTCAAAAATAACTTGGTAGAATTTGCGCCCGAATTTGCCGTAGATTTAATTGATCTTATTGAGCAAAACCGCAGGAATAGCGAGCTATTTCGAGGACTTTTGTGATTGAAGATCAGCTAAAGATATGGTGAAGTCGGGATGCAAAAATGCCAAGTTATTTTTTACCGAGCCCTTAGTACATTAGTTTATAAGTTACTGTTAAGCTTTCTAACGAGTAATTGGGGGAACAAATGGTTGGCCGGTTCCACCTTAACAGCACAAATCTTGAATGCCGGTATTCGAGCAACCGGGAAGCGTCTGGGACATCCTTAGTTTATAAATTTATATCGTCAAAAAATAACTATTGATTTTCTTTTGCCATTTTTTCACTGCCACACGCTGGTTCATTTGTGAAAAAGGTTGTGTCGGTTTGTCCTTTAGACGATTTTAAATATAAAATTTCACTATCATGCGCACAATTCAGGGTCAAATCACAAATTTTCTTGCCAGATACGCCTTAAGACCTTTGCAAAAGTTCTCATTGGGAGATTGGCCGCTGGTTATAGGGAATGCAGGGCAAAATAAACATAAAGGTTGGACTTTTTTGAAGCTGTCAAACATTTTTCTTGCAATCAATCAACTTTGCCATTATCATGCCGGATAAAAATGGCAAACCATATAAAAAGGCTTAACCAATGGCTAAAATATTCCGGCCAAGCAGCCGCGAAACAACTATTTTATCAAAAATAGAATCGACAAAAGAATTTGCGCGCAAAAAGGCAATAAACAGTGTAAGAGATTGCGTTGAACCTCTTTCCAATGCAATTGCAACAAAGCTTATTGAGAACAACCTCGTTGAAACCACCAATAAAAATGCCATCGAAGAACAGATAATACAATGTCTCAATAAACTAACCAGATCTGAAAATTTTGATATTGATTTTCAGATCGCGCCGTTCAGACACATCACACGAGATCCTAATATTGTAAGCATTTATACTACAGCCTTTGTTATAGAACAGCTTATAAAGCACAAGGATGTAGTTGATATTTTCGGTTCCGACGAAGATATATATGTCTGTATAAACCGGCAGGTTGCAAAATTTCTTTCCCAATAATGCGCTCCTTATTCCATCCCAGATTAATAAACGGCCCATTTGAGGACCCTGGCCTTTTTATACCCTTTTTTTTTGAGAAACGCGCGGTAATTTTCGATCTGGGCGATATTTATTCTCTTTCAGCAAAGGATCTTCTCAAAATCAGTCATGTTTTTATATCTCACACTCATATGGATCATTTTGTGGGTTTTGACAGGCTGCTGCGCGTATTTCTGGGGCGTGAAAAAAAACTTTATATGTACGGCCCCAAAGGCTTTTTAAAAAATGTTGAGGGAAAACTTGCCGGATACTCATGGAACCTTGTAGAAAACTTCGACAATCGATTCTCCCTGTATATTACCGAAGTGCATGCCAGGCAGCTCATAACCAGACAGTACCAGTGTAAAAATAGATTTGCAGCTTCCAAGAACACTATAAAGCAACCGTTTAACGGTATCCTCTTTAAAGAACCTGCGCTGACATTCTCTTCAGTAGCGCTTAATCATAAAATTCCGTGCCTCGGATTTACAATTAAGGAACGGTTTCACGTTAATATAATAAAAGAAAGATTAATCGATCTTGGGCTTGAAATTGGCCCCTGGCTTAAAGAATTTAAACAGGCGCTCTTTAATCATCAAGATCCTGATTCAAAATTTGAGGTTAAATTGGGACGGGAAAATATAAGAAAAAAGGAGTTTATATTAAAGGATCTTACGAATAGGATTGCAATAATAACTCCTGGCCAAAAAATTACCTATATTACCGACATCTTATATTGCAAATCTAATATTGAAAAGGCGGTGGAGTTCGCAAAGGATGCGGACCACCTTTTTATTGAGGCTGCTTTTCTTGAAAAAGACAAAGATATTGCCAAAAAAAGATTTCATCTCACAGCCCAAAATGCCGGAACGCTGGCAGGCAAGGCCAGGGTAAAACAATTCACACTTTTTCATTTTTCGCCAAGGTACTCAGGCCAGGAAAACCTTTTTAAGGAAGAAGCGCTGGCTGCATATAAAAGGATTAAGGATTAAAGGGATAAGGATTATCTGCATACAAACCTATAATCTTCGCAACACCTTAACCTTTTGAAAAGATATATACCTCGGAAGGTTATAAATTGCGTTTTTTTCGGTGAGCAATGAGCATCAAGAGCAAGGCGCGAAGGTGCGGAATAGCAGGCTATTGCAAGCCTGAGCAACGCCGCTATTGATGTTCATTGCCAGCGAAAAATCGTTATTTGTGGCCTTTCGAGGTATAACTTTGATAAGGGTTTTTAAACCGCAGAATATCTGCCTGTGTGTTGCACGCAGACAGGTCGAACAAGGAATTATGAATGCCGAAGTAAACCGCAACGAACAAGCATTCTTAATTCGAAATTCCTTGTTCGACATTCAAATGATGATAACTTGAATTGGCAATATTTTACTTCTCAAGGAAATTAGACAGATTTTCAAAGCGTTGAATTAATCCTTACTCCTTAATCCTCTAATCCTCTATTGCTTTCTTCTTTACCGTTTCTGCTGCCTTTTTCTCTGCGGTTTTCTTCTTTTCACCTTTTTCAGCGGCTATAAGCTCAATCATAGATACAGGAGCGGCATCTCCAGGGCGTCTTCCTACCTTAATAATTCTGGTATAGCCTCCGGATATAGAGCCAAATCGCTCGGCAGCTTCATCAAATAGTTTGTGAACGACATTCTTTTCTCTTACAATCGAAAGGGCCTGACGTCTGGCATGCAAATCTCCCCGTTTGGCCAGAGTAATCAAATGGTCTGCCCAATGCCTCAAGCCCTTTGCCTTAGTATCTGTAGTGCGGATTCGCTCATGTTTAAAAAGTGAGGTAACCATATTTCTAAACATGGCATTCCTGTGACTGCTTGTCCTGTTTAATTTCAAACCAGCCTTTCGATGTCTCATACCCTTTACTCTCCTTCCTCTGCATCTTCCTCAGGAAGCACAAATCCATCAAGCTTCATCCCAAGAGAAAGGCTCATTTCATTTAAGACTTCCTTAATCTCATTCAATGACTTTCTTCCAAAGTTTTTGGTTTTAAGCATCTCTCCTTCGGTCTTGACAACCAACTCATAGATCTTATGTATTCCGGCATTTTTAAGGCAATTGGCGCTTCTAACGGAAAGCTCGAGTTCTTCAACACTTCTATAAAGATTTTCATTAAACTGCGGCTTTTGCTTCTCTTCCGATTTTTTCCCTGGCTCCGGCTCAAGCTCTTCGTCAAAATTTATAAAGACATCCATTTGCTCTTTTAATATCTTGGAGGAATAGGCAACCGCGTCCTCTGGAAGAACGCTTCCATCTGTCCATACCTCTAATGTCAGCTTGTCATAGTCGGTCCTCTGACCAACACGGGCATTACCCACAACATAGTTTACCCTTTTAATGGGTGAAAATATAGAATCTACAGGTATTGTGCCTATTGGCGCATCTTCATTCTTGTTTGCTTCAGATAAGGCATATCCCTTGCCAATTTTAACGGTCATGGTCATTTTTAACTTTGCATTATTGGAAAGCGTTGCAATATGCAGCTCCGGATTAAGAACCTCACATCTTCCGTCATCGCTGATAATATCGCCGGAATTGACTTCGCCCTCTCCATTAGCATCAATGTGTATTGTTTTCGGCTGGGCATCAGCCAGTTTAAAGCGCACACCTTTTAAGTTAAGAATAATTTCGGATACATCTTCAAGCACACCTTGAATAGCGCTAAACTCATGCATAACGTCATCGAATTTGACAGACACAATAGCCGCGCCATATAAGGAAGAAAGTATTATACGCCTTAAAGAATTTCCTATTGTTATTCCAAATCCTCTTTCCAGAGGTTCACAAACGAACTTGCCATAGGTAGGCGTACTGGTTACCTGGACCTTCTCCGGCTTTATCATCACTCGCCAGTTCATATATGTTAGTTCATCTAATGACATTATTATAACTCCAGTTTTTGAGAGCTTTGGATCAGCTCGCCTTGTCTGTTATTTGGAATAAAGTTCAACTACAAGCTGCTCCTGCATAGGCATTGTAAGGTCTTCGCGCACCGGAAATGCCTTTACTATTCCTTCTAACTTATCTTTATCCAGGTCAAGCCATTGGGGAATGCCTCTACGAACCACAGCATCCAGCGAATCGCCTATTACCTGCATTTTACGGCTTTTTTCCCGGATCTCAATTACATCACCAATTTTTATTAAGAATGATGGTATATTAACCTTCTTGCCGTTAATTAGAAAATGATTATGTTTTACAAACTGACGGCCCTGAGCGCGTGAGTTCACAAAACCCAGGCGATAAACAACATTATCAAACCGGCGCTCTAATAATGTAAGCAGATTTGTGCCGGTAATGCCTCGTTGCCGCTCGGCCCTTTCAAAAAACAAGTGGAATTGTTTTTCAGAAAGGCGGTACATACGTTTTATCTTTTGCTTTTCACGAAGCTGTATACCGTAGTCTGAGCTTTTTCTTCCACGACGCTGACCATGCTGGCCAGGCGGATAGCTACGTCGATCAAAAGCACACTTATCAGAATAGCATCGATCCCCTTTAAGAAATAACTTCAAGTTTTCGCGGCGGCAAAGCCGACAAACAGAACCTGTAAATCGCGCCAAATTATCCTCCTTTTATATCCTGCGCCTTTTCGGCGGTTGACAGCCATTATGTGGAATAGGAGTAACATCTTTTATTATTTTGACGTTAAATCCCGCGGCCTGCAATGACCTAAGCGCCGATTCACGACCAGCTCCAGGACCCTTGACATATACCTCCACATTTCTCATTCCCTGCTCCATTGCCTTTTTAGCAGCATCTTCGGCTGCCAGTTGGGCGGCAAACGGGGTACTCTTTCGAGAACCCTTAAATCCCTGGACGCCAGAGCTTGACCAGGCCACAACATTACCGGCAGAATCTGTTATGGTAACAATTGTATTATTAAAAGTAGACTGGATATGCACCACTCCATTTGGAATATTTTTCTTTTCTTTCCTTTTTGCGCGAGTTCTTTTTGCCATATAATACCTCTGTTTGCTATTTGTCGAGTAGCGGACAACTAAACTATTTGACGGTCTCTGTAATAATTATTTCTTTCTTTTCTCTCCGCCTTTCTTTTTAACCGCCGATCTTTTTGGCCCCTTGCGGGTACGTGCATTCGTGCTTGTTCTCTGCCCTCGCACAGGAAGAGATTTACGATGGCGAAGTCCGCGATATGATCCCAGATCCATCAATCGTTTGATATTCATCGAAACTTCTGTGCGAAGTTCACCCTCTACCTTGACTTCACTGTCAATAACTTTACGAATGGCATTGATTTCGGACTCTGACAGTTGATCCGTTTTAATATCATAACTAATGCCGAGTTTGTCCAGTATACGCCTTGATATGGTTCTTCCGATGCCGTAAATATAGGTTAAACCAATCTCAATCCGTTTATTTCTGGGTAGGTCTACGCCCGCAATTCTTGCCAAACCAGCTCCTCCTCTTATCCTTGCCGCTGTTTATGCCGTTTGTTTTCGCAGATTACTCTTACAACCCTTTTTCTACGGATTATTTTACACTTGCTGCATATTTTCTTCACCGATGCTCTAACCTTCATACTATACTCCCTTTATTCTTGAAGCCGAATACCCAGCTTGAACTTGTAAAATCCCAAACTCCAAGCACCAAATTACAAACAAATCCCAAATTTCAATATTCAATGGCCAAAACATCTAACAAAAAGCCCAGGCAGCTTTAGCGAATTGAAATGTTTTTTCTTCAAGATCATATACGAGTTCCTGCTGCGACAGTGCGCAAGCACGGCGAGTGGGATTTTGAATTTTGGTCATTGTAATTTATTATTTATTATTTAGAATTTGCAATCAGTTAAGACCCCTGGTCCCTCCCTAATTGAGCTTTGGCTCAATTAGCATGTAACAGGTTCTGCCTATTTTGCCCTGTAAGTTATTCGGCCACGACTAAGGTCATATGGTGAAAGCTCAACAGTAACCTTGTCGCCAGGCAAAATTTTGATAAAATGCATACGCATCTTTCCGGAAATATGCGCCAGCACCTGGTGCTTATTCTCTAATTCAACCTTAAACATTGCATTGGGCAGCGTCTCAATCACTTTGCCCTCAACCTTTATAGCCTCTTCCTTCGGCATATTTTAACCCCTATCAATTTTACTTACGGTAACTGGGCCATCTTCTGTAATTGCAATTGTATGCTCAAAATGAGCCGACAAACAACCATCTTTTGTTACAGTAGTCCATCCATCTTCAAGTACTTCAACATCATAACCTTTTTCATTAACCATGGGCTCTATGGCCAGGGTCATACCCTCTTTTAAACGAACCCCCCTGCCAGGTTCTCCAAAATTGGGTATCTGAGGATCTTCATGTAGTTTGCTGCCAATACCATGGCCGACAAATTGACGAACCACCGAAAAACCGGCTGCCTCCGCATGTGATTGAACTGCATGTGAAATGTCTGAAAGCCGGTTGCCGGGAACCGCTTTTTCAATCCCTTTGTAAAGAGACTCTTTTGTTGTCTTAGACAGCCGTGCGGCAGCCTCTGATATTTTACCAACAGCCACTGTAATAGCTGAATCACCATAATAGCCGTCAAAAAGGATCCCAAAATCAAGGTTTACGATATCCCCTTCGCAAAATGGTTTTTTGGAAGGGAATCCATGCACGACCACATTGTTTGGCGAAGCGCATAGTGCATATGGAAAACCCATGTATCCTTTGAAGGCCGGAATTGCCCCTTTTTCTCTGGCCAATCTTTCCGAAAGATCATTTAAATAAAGAGTATTTATTCCGGGCTTAACCTCTGATTCAAGTATAGCAAGTGTTTCAGCAACCATTTGATTGCTTTTCCGAATCTTTTCAATTTCCCGTGGTGATTTTAAAACTACCATAGCAACACCCTAAAACCGTCCCTTCATCTTTGCCCCGCCCTTTTTTAAAAATCCTTCGTAATGGCGGGATAGCATATGAGATTCCATTTGCGAAATAGTATCAATCGCAACTCCAACAACTATTAGAAGAGCAGTGCCTCCAAAGTAAAAAGGAACATTAAACTTAGATATCAAAATCGATGGAAGCACACATACTGCAGAGACATATATTGCGCCTCCTAAAGTAATCCGCGTTAAAACCCTGTCAATATGATCTGCCGTGCGCTTGCCAGGACGAATGCCCGGGATATAACCACCCTGTTTTTTCATATTATCGGCGACATCAGCAGGGTTAAAAGTAACAGCAGTGTAAAAGTAACAGAAAAAAAATATAAAGGCTACAAACAACAGTTCATACACAATATTACCCGGCACAATTGAAGAAGCAATGCTCTGTATCCACGCAATCGTTATAAAACTGGCTATAGTAGCGGGAAACATGATTATTGAAGAGGCAAAAATAGGCGGTATTACACCGGAAGTATTAATCTTAAGCGGAAGATATGTACTCTGACCGCCATACATCTTCCTGCCGACGACCCTTTTGGCGTATTGAACCTGTATTCGCCGCTGCCCCTGCTCAACAAATATAATGAATCCAACGACAAGAACCATCAGCACAACCATTATTACTAAGGCAAATATTCCCATTTCTCCTGTTGAAAGAAGGCGAAACGAATTCCCTGCCGCGCTTGGAATGTTGGCCACAATACCGGCAAATATAATAAGAGAAATACCGTTGCCGATGCCACGCTCTGTGATCTGTTCGCCCAACCACATAATAAATGCCGTTCCCGCTGTCAGAGTTATAACCGTCATAAGCCTGAACGCCCAGCCCGGGTGTATAACTACAGGAGCGCCGCCCGGCGAACTCATGCTTTCAAGACCCACGCTGATGCCAAGGCCCTGTATGATGCTTAATACAACAGTGCCGTATCTTGTATACTGTGTAATTTTTTTGCGCCCCTGTTCACCCTCTTTTTTTAACCGCTCAAGATGCGGTATCGCTACAGTCAATAACTGCAGGATAATGGATGCGCTGATATAGGGCATTATCCCCAGAGCAAAAACCGACAGCCTCTCTAAGGCTCCGCCCGAAAACATATTAAAAATCCCGAAGATAGTCCCTTCCATCTTTGCAAAAAATGAAGCAAGCGCAACCCCGTCTATACCCGGAGTTGGGACATGCACACCAATGCGGTAAACAATCAAAAGGGCCAGTGTATAAACGATCCTTTTCTTTAGTTCAGGTACTTTGAATAGATTTTGAAAACCACTGCCAGCCATTATTTTAAAACCTCTATTTTCCCACCGATAGCTTCGATTTTATCTCTGGCTCCTTTGCTGATATCGTTAACTCTGATTATTAGCGGATATTTTATATTGCCTTGGCCCAGAAGCTTAATTCCATCATTTCTGCCCTTAATAAGTCCACAACGAATAAGGGCTGCCTGATCCACTATACTGCCGGTTTCAAATCTTGATAGATCACGTATATTAACTGTAGCAATCTGTTTTCTAAAAATATTTGCAAAACCACGTTTGGGTAAACGTCGGTGAATAGGCATCTGACCGCCTTCAAAACCCGGCCTCACCCCTCCTCCGGAACGACTGTTGTGTCCCTTTGTTCCTCTTCCGGCCGTTTTTCCCGTTCCTGATCCAACACCACGCCCCAAACGCTTGGGCGATTTCCGTGAACCCTTTGGCGGTGACAATTCATTTAGCTTCATTGATCTTCTCCTTGAGCTTTCACTAAATGTGATACTTGGTTGATCATTCCACGGATCGAAGGCATATCTTTAAGCTCAACGGTTTTGTTGAGTTTTGTCAACCCCATTCCACGCAAAACTCTGCGGTGCTTTTCCGGCCTTCCAATCATGCTCTTAACAAGAGTTATTTTTAATATGCCAGCCATTTATTGTTCCCTTTACGGGTTATTGGTCATTAGTCATTGGTCATAAAATTGAATATTGTTGACACGCGGCGCAAGCGCCTGCGCTGCGCGTTGAATATTGAATATTTGTGGAATCGCTTTGCTCTGTCTTTTTGTTATAAAATTACCTGCCCGCCATCGCGAACTCTACCTAATACCCTTCGTCCTTTCGTCGACTTGCTCAGGCGAGGCAGGCGGGATAGAATACCTTCAATCTTCAATAGTCATTTTACAAATCTTGCACATCTATGCCGCGCCTTGAAGCCACCTGTTCACGGCTTTGAAGCTGTTGAAGCCCGGCAATAGTAGCTTTAACCAGATTATGAGGGTTGTTTGATCCCAGACACTTTGTCAGAATATTCTGAACCCCTGCGGCCTCAAGCACCGCCCTGACAGCGCCGCCAGCAATGACTCCGGTGCCCACGGATGCAGGCTTCAACAAAACCCTTCCTGCGCCAAATCTGCCGATAATTTTATATGGGATTGTGCTGTCAACCAAAGGCACTTTGATCATGCTCTTTTTTGCCTTTTCTACTCCTTTACGAATTGCTTCAGGCACCTCTCCTGCTTTTCCCAATCCAAACCCGATACTTCCCTCGCCATCACCGACTACAACTATAGCGCTAAAGCTGAACCTTCGGCCGCCTTTGACGACTTTTGCCACACGGTTAATATGAACTACCTTGTCAATTAACTGATTCTCGCCTTTGTCATATTTAATCAAGGAATCTGCCTCCTCCATTCTTCATAAAATTGGCTAAAAATTCAAACCAGCTTCACGCGCACTCTCAGAGACAGCCTTGACCCGTCCGTGAAACAGAAAACCATTTCTGTCAAATACCACCTGCTGAATCCCTTTCTCAGCAGCACGCTTTGCTATAAGTTTTCCAACATAGGTTGCCGCAATAACCTTCCCTTTGCTTGGTTCAACTGCAAAATGCTCTTTTACATCTTTTTCAACAGTTGATGCAGCAGCAATAGTATGTCCGGATGTGTCATCGATTATCTGTGCATAAACATGCTTTGCACTTCGAAACACACTCAACCTGGGTCGTTGCGTAGAACCGGCCAGATTTTTTCTGATCCTTTTTTTTCTTTTTAAACGCGCCTGCTTTTTTATATTTAACGAACCCATTCTTTTTACATCCTTATCACTAAACTAGTGCCTGAACGAAAACTAAAATAAAGAAACATATCCAATAAATTGAGGGATTGCGAATTTAGGAATTTAGGAATTGAAGGTATTCTATTGATTTGAATCCCCAAATCCCTCAATCCCTCAATCCCTCAATTCCTCAATTCCTCAATTCCTTAATCCCTCAATCCCTCAATCCCTCAATCCCTCAATTCCTCAATCCCTTAATTCCTCAATTCCTTTATTTAGTTCCTGTCTTTCCGGCTTTCCTCTGAATTCGCTCCTCTGCATATTTAATACCCTTGCCTTTATATGGCTCCGGAGGTCTTAGTCGTCTGATTGTCGCAGATACAAGACCCAGCTTCTCCTTGTCTATGCTGAAAAGTTTAATAACATTATTTTTTTCAACAGATGCTGAAATACCATCAGGAAGATCAAAATGGATTGGATGCGAATACCCAAGATTTAAGATAATGGAATTATCCTGCATTGCAGCACGATAGCCAATGCCGTTAATTTCCAGCCTGCGTTCAAATTTCTCGTTCACCCCGCTGACCATATTAGCTATAAGACTGCGGGTAAGACCATGTAAGGACCGGCTGATCCTGTCATCCTTGTCAATGCTTACACTTACAGTTCCGTTTTCTATCTTCAGGTTCACGGCAGGATGTATCCGCCTTTCAAGTATGCCATTTTTACCCTGTACAGTAATTACCCTGTTTTTAAATAATATTTTCGTATCATCAGGTATCGGAATCGGTTTTTTACCTACTCGAGACATTTATACCCCTCTATCTACCATACATTGCAGAGAATTTCTCCTCCAACATTTTCATGCCTGGCTGTTTTGTCTGTAATTATCCCCCTGGATGTGGATAAAATTGATATGCCCATGCCATTTAATACAGGCTTAATATCATTACTCTTAACATAAACCCGTCTGCCTGGCTTGCTGACACGTTCAATCCCCATGATCACACTTGATTGTCCCTGACCGTATTTAAGGTAGACACGCAAAATACCTTGTTTGGAATCCTTCATAAATTTATAGTTTTTGATAAATCCTTCATTCTGCAAGACCTTGGCCAACTCTGTTTTTAGCTTTGACCCTGGAATATCAACACTATTAAATTTTGCCTTTTCAGCATTCCTCATCCTGGTTAGCATATCAGCAATTGAATCGCTCATCGACATTTTTTCTCTCCGTAACATATCATTTTTATATTATATAATTCGTAATAGTTCAGCCGCAAAGCCAATAACACATCAACTTGCCGGCAGGCAGAGATTATAATATAATTCTCTTAAAATTAATAATCCATAATTTAGGAATTGCGAATTTAGGAATTTAGGAATTTAGGAATTGAAGGTATTCTATTAATTTCAATTCCTCAATCCCTCAATTCCTAAATTACTAAATCATATATACTACCAACTGGATTTAGTTACTCCGGGAAGCATCCCTTGTGAAGCGAGATTACGAAAACATATACGACAAATTCCAAATTTTCTCAAAAATCCCCTCTGCCTGCCGCACATCGGGCACCTGTTGTATGCCCTTACCTTGAACTTAGGTTCTTTGATTCCCTTCATTCTAAGAGCCTTTTTTGCCAATTCATCCTCCTTGTTTAAACCTAAATTAAGCAATTTTTTACTCGATCTGCACCGATCTCTTGCGCATCAAGAATTCGCGAAAATCCTCAACATATCCACGGGTATGCCTGTGGTTTTCGCAAACCCTTATGCATCAAAATCTCGGCACATATCTTCGCAATAAATCGCTCAACTTAGGTTAAAAATCAATCTCTAAACGGCATGCCTAACAGTTTAAGGAGCTCTTTCCCCTCTTCATCAGTCTGCGCCGTTGTAACGATGGTTATATTAAGACCTTTGATTTTATCGATTTTATCGTAATCAATCTCCGGAAAAATGATATGTTCCTTTATCCCCAGAGTATAGTTCCCGTTCCCATCAAGCGCCTTTCCAGAAAGGCCTCTAAAGTCACGAACACGAGGGAGAGCAATATTTACCAGTTTACAATAAAAATCGTACATCTGTTTGCGACGAAGGGTCACCATGCAGCCAATCGGCATTCCTTCCCTTAGCTTGAACGCTGCAATCGATTTTTTAGCGCGGGTTACAATCGGCCGTTGCCCTGTGATCAGTTTAAGTTCTTCAGCAGAAGAATCAAGCAGTTTGATATTATGAATCGCTTCCCCAAGACCCATATTCAACACGATTTTGCCAAGCTTAGGAACCTGCATTATGCTTTTGTATTTAAATCTTTCGATTAATGCTGGAATGACATTTTTTTCATAAAAATGTTTTAACTGCGACATTATTATTCTCCGACACGATCTTAAGAGTCTATTATCTCATTACATTTCATGCAAACACGGACCTTTTTCCCATCCTCAAGACTCTTCATCTTGATACGTGCCGGCAACACGCACTTGCTGCACATCAACATGACATTAGACCAGCTTATTGGAGCCTCACTCTCAATAATCCCTCCCTGCCGGTTCTGAGCGCTGGGCTTTACATGCCTTTTAACAAGATTCGCTTTTTCTACAAGAACCCGTTTATCCTTTTTGATTACCTTGAGGACCTTCCCGATCTTGCCATTATCCTTGCCAGCAATAATTTTAACCTTATCGTCCTTCTTTATAAGACATTTATTTCTCATTATATATCACTTCTCGTATAATTCATTATAATCCATAATTTAGGAATTGCGAATTTAGGAATTTAGGAATTGAAGGTATTCTATTAATTTTAATTCCTCAATCCCTTAATTCCTCAATTCATTTTATAAAACCTCCGGAGCCAGAGAAATGATCTTCATAAACCTTTTGGCTCTGAGTTCTCTTGCAACTGGACCAAAAATACGTGTGCCTATGGGCTCCAGATTCGCGCTAATTAAAACAGCTGAATTATCATCAAATCTGATATATGATCCATCCGGCCTTCTGATTTCCTTTTTGGTTCGAACCACAACAGCCTTTAAGACATCTCCCTTTTTAACCTTTGCATTAGGGATTGCTTCCTTCACACTTACAACAATTATATCGCCAATACTTGCGTAACGTCTCCTGGAGCCTCCAAGAACCTTTATACAATACAATATCTTAGCTCCCGAATTATCCGCGGCTGTCAATCTCGTCTCTGCCTGAATCATTTTTGCGAATTTCCTTAATTATACAACTTTCTTAAGAATCTTGCTTACGCGCCATTTTTTTGTCCTGCTGATCGGTCTTGACTCTGTTATTAACACCTTGTCACCAACCTGGCAGGCATTACCTTCATCATGAGATGAAAACTTGGAGCGCCTCTTTATATACTTATGATAAAGGGGATATTTAACCATTCTCTCAACCTGGACGACTACGGTCTTATCCATCTTGTCACTTACAACGGTCCCTGTCACCTGTCTTTTTTTACCTCTTTTTTTCATGGCATCCATTGCTTATCTATATGTTCCTAAAATTTAATAAACTCGTAAAAAGTCCAACAACCACTTTTTACGACGCCATCAAGCTTCCTTCACGCGGGGCAGGCGCCTGCGCTGCATGTATTATGGTTTTAACCCTTGCAATATCACACTTGATCTGCTTCATTTTTCGAGGATTTTCGAGCTGACCTGTTTCGTGCTGAAAATACAGATTAAACAACTCCTCTTTAAGGTCAATTAGCTTCTGTTGTCTTTCCTCAAAACTCAACTCTCTAATGTCGCCTGCTTTCATTATATATCGCTCCTTTGCACATCCACAAACCTTGTTTTTACCGAAAGCTTGTGTGAAGCGAGTCGGAACGCCTCCTTGGCCATATCTCTCGGCACGCCTTGTATTTCATAAAGAATTTTTCCAGGATGAATTATTGCATTCCAACCTTCAGGCGCGCCCTTTCCCTTTCCCATTCTTACTTCAGCGGGTTTTTTGGTAAACGGCTTATCAGGAAATATCCTTATCCACATCTTGCCACCCCTTTTTACATGCCGTGTCATGGCAATTCGGCCGGCCTCAATCTGTTTTGAGCTGATTGCCCCACATTCTATTGCCTGCAATCCAAATTCACCAAAATTCAAATTGCAACCACGGGTGGCTAAGCCCTTCATTCTGCCCCTTTGCTGCTTTCTAAATTTGACCTTTTTTGGACTCAGCATATGCTATATCTCCTAATATCGATGAATTAGTAAAAAAACGAATTCATCTGGTGTTAAGTGTTAAGTGTAAAGTGTCAGGCGCCATGATAAATTTGTCTATTTACTTGCAATCAGGTCTTTCTTCAAAACCTCGCCTTTAAAAATAAAGACCTTTACACCAATAGTTCCATATGTGGTATTGGCCTCAATAAAACCGTAATCAATATCTGCCCTTAAAGTATGTAACGGCACACGGCCTTCCCTGTACCATTCGGTTCTGGCCATCTCAGCCCCACCAAGACGCCCTGAACAGATAATTTTCACACCCATAGCGCCAAACCTCATGGCCGATGAAACTCCTCGCTTCATGGCACGCCTAAACGCAACCCTTCTCTCAATCTGGAGAGCAACATTCTCGGCAACAAGCTGGGCATCAATCTCCGGTTTTCTTACCTCCTGAATATCTATAAGGATTTCTTTAGCTATTTTATTATGGCCTAACATCTTTTCAATGTCTTTCTTAAGCAGGGCTATTTCAGAACCTTTTTTTCCAATAACAATGCCCGGTCTGGACGTATAGATTCGTAGTCTTGCACGCTCAGATGACCTTTCGATTTCAATGCTGCTTATCCCTGCATGATAAAGCCTTTTTTTAATAAATTTTCTGATATTACAATCTTCCAGAATATAATCTGAGTAATTTTTTCGAGCATACCATTTTGATTTCCAGGTTTTAACGATCCCCAACCTCAATCCTATCGGATTTACTTTCTGGCCCAAGCCTTTACCTCCTTTTTACACAAAGTAATCAGTTCCAAGTTCAGGGTTCACGGTTCAAAGGTTATAGCCGACTGACATCCTTAATTTTAGTCATCTGCGGCGGGATTCAAATTAGTCTCTTTTTGCCCCCGCCCGCCTCGCCTGAGCGAAGCGATGGCGGGCAGGCAAGTGTGATAAGGTTCTTCAACCGGGAACCGTGAACGTTGAACCGCTTAACCCAGGTTACACCTAATCTTCAGCTAAAATAACAGTAATATGTGTGGTCCTTTTCAATATTCTTGTGCCTCTGCCACGTGCTCTTGCTTTGAAACGCTTCAACGTGGGGCCCTGATTTGCAATTATATTACGAATAACGAGTGAATCTACATCAACATCTGTGTTTTGATCTGCGTTCGCCACTGCGCTTCGGACAATTTTTCCAATTATAGTCGCCGCCTTTTGCGGCATAAATTGAAGAATGTCCAGACCAGCCTGAACCGGCTTTCCCTTGACAGCTTCAACCAACCTCCGAACCTTCAGTGAAGAAATGCGTACATATTTTGATACGGATTTTACCTCTCTTGCAGCCATTACCCTCTCTCCACAAACCTCAAGCTATTAATAAAATCGTAATAGTTCAGCCACAAAGCCACGAAGATTTTAAAACTAACCCATTGCGTGACCCTTGAAATACCATGTTAATAGGATAGAGGATAGAGCAAATCGATGGTCATTTCCTATTTCCTATTTCCTCTTTCCCCTCAATTCCTTAATCATATCTCTTTGTGCCTGAACGGTTATTTATTTTTTTAATTTCGATCTCTTATCTCCGGAATGACCGTAAAAAAGCCTTGTTGAAGAAAACTCTCCCAGCTTATGCCCCACCATATTTTCCGATATGAAAACAGGAATGAATTTTCTTCCATTGTGAACCGCCAGAGTGATACCAACCATCTCCGGAATAACCGTCGAGCGCCTTGACCATGTTTTGATAACTCTGGCGCTTCGAGTCTCCTGGGCTGTCATTACCTTGTTTAATAATTTTAGCTCAACATATGGACCTTTTTTCAACGACCGTGGCATAAAACTTTCTCCTGATATCTACTTGTTATTCGTTATCATTGCGAATTTAGGGATTTGCTTCGCTTAATTGCGAATTTAGAAATTCAGGAATTTAGGAATTGAAGGTATTCTGCTGATTTTAATTCCTCAATTCCTCAATTCCTCAATTCCTCAATTTACAATTATCTTTTTGTACGTTTTTTTACAATATTTTTTACAATATATCGATTACTTTTCTTTTTATTGCGAGTCTTATAACCCTTTGCAGGGATGCCCAATGGGCTGCATGGGTGCCGTCCACCTGATGATCTCCCTTCGCCGCCTCCCATTGGATGATCAACGGGATTCATCACAACTCCTCGCACCTTTGGACGTCTTCCGAGCCACCGTTTGCGGCCAGCCTTGCCCAACGATATATTTTCATGAACAACATTGCCAAGGCGCCCTATAGTTGCTTTGCAATTTAGCAAAACCATCCGGACTTCGCCGGATGGAAGTTTTATCAGTGCGTATCTATCTTCCTTTGCCATTAACTGCGCAAATGTTCCGGCGCTTCTTACGATCTGGCCGCCTTTCCCGAAACGCAACTCAATGTTATGAACATGAGCGCCAAGGGGAATGTTTATCAAAGGAAGAGTATTGCCGGGTTTAATATCGGCCTTTGGTCCCGACATAACAGTGTCGCCGACAGCAAGATCGAGCGGTGCCAGAATATACCGTTTTTCACCATCCGCATAATGCAGAAGAGCAATCCTTGCGCTCCGGTTCGGATCATACTCTATTGATGCCACCCTTGCAGGGATTTCTGTCTTATCCCGTTTAAAGTCAATAATTCTGTAATGCCGTCTGTGACCACCACCACGGTGTCTGCATGTAATGCGTCCGTTTGCATTGCGCCCGCCTGAATTCTTTATTGTCTTAAGCAGACTTTTTTCAGGCATTGTAGTGGTAATTTCATCAAATGTTGAATATGCTTGACTTCGTCGTCCAGGAGATGTTGGTTTTACTTTCTTAATCGCCATTATAAACCTCACTTATCAGGTTATCTAATCTAAGCCCCTTCAAAAAAATCAATACGTTCACCGGGCATCAATGTCACAATCGCCTTCTTCCAGTCCTTGCGCTTTCCAACGATCCGGCCCCTTTGTTTGGCTTTTCCTTTGATCTGCATTGTCCGGACATTGCTTACCTTGACATTGAATATTTTTTCAACTGCCCTTCTGATCTCAATTCTGTTCGCTGTTCGATCCACCTCAAAGGAAAGCTGGTGAAAACTCTCCTTTTGAATATTAGTTTTTTCCGTGTCTAAAGGACGTTTAATAATATCATACTGGATCATTAGGGCAGCCTCCTTTCAATAACCTCTATAGAAGACTCAGCCACGATCAAATTCCTGTACTTAAGAATGTCGTATACGTTCAATCCCTCGATTCTTATAACCTTTACGCCTGGCACGTTCCTGGACGAAAGTTCCAAGTTCTCGTTCTTTTTATCGGTTACAATCAATACATTTTTCACATCTAAAGTATTTAAAACCTCTGCGAATTTCCTTGTCTTAATCTTTTCAAGCTCAAACCGGTCAAGCACTATAATGGCATTTTCCTGAAATTTACTGGTCAGCGCCATTTTAAGGGCCAGTTTTCTGACCTTTTTGGGAACATTGTAAGAATATGACTTAGGGTCTGGGCCAAAAGCAACACCTCCACCTCTGAGCAAGGGGGATTTGATATCGCCGCGACGGGCCCTGCCTGTTCCTTTCTGACGAAAAAGTTTTCTTCCACTGCCCTTAACGTCGCTGCGATGTTTTACAGATGCTGATCCCGAGCGCCTGCGGGCCATCTGCATTATCACAACCTCATGCAGGATGCTTCCTTTCAAGGGCACATTAAATATACTGTCCGCAAGATCTATCTGCGAAACCTTTTCTCCGTTTATATTTTGAACATCAACAACAGCCATATCTCTCTTATTTCCTTTTGCAGCCTGTCAAAGCAGTCGAACTTCATACCCGAAGCGCATTTATCCTCAAAAATCTAAAGTGTTGTCAGTTTTTTTATCAAAACCAATCCAGATTTAGAACCTGGCACAGCCCCTTTTACAAGTATAAGATTCTGTTTGGGCCTTAAGTCAACTATCTCTAAGTTTCTGACCGTTTTTTGTTCATTTCCGTAGTGACCCGGCATTTTTTTCCCCTTAATAACCTTTGCAGGCCATGCGCTGCATCCAATAGAACCGGGGACCCTGTGACTGTGGCTTCCATGGGTTTCACCTCCGCCATGAAATCCATGCCTTTTTATAACGCCTGAAAAACCTCTTCCTTTAGAACCGGCCGTGACATGAATCCGTTCGCCTACCTTAAACATATCCAGACTCAGTGTCTGGCCAGGCTCATAATCTCCGGGATTATCTACAGAAAATTCACGGAGCAGTGCGAAACAACCCTCTCCACTCCTTTTGAGATGCCCTTTGATCGGCTTATTTATGCGAGATTTCTTTTTTTCGCCAAAACCCAGTTGAAGAGCGTTGTATCCGTCAGCGGCAACCGTCTTAACCTGAGTTACAACACACGGACCAACCTGCAATACCGTTACCGGAAAGTATTTTCCCTCAGAAGAAAAAAGGCCTGTCATTCCTAATTTTTCCCCTATTAATCCTTTACACATAGCTTTTGTATTTCCCTGTTGGCATCCAAAGTATTTGGTCGAGTCGTCAAGTTGTTCGCAACTCGACTAATTCCCAGCTCGACCACTCGACTAATTCCCCGCTCGACTAATTTAAAGTTTTATCTCTACATCGACTCCCGGAGAAAGATCCAGTTTCATTAAAGCATCCACTGTCTGCTGGGTTGGCTCAAGAATATCTAAAAGCCGTTTATGTGTTCTAACTTCAAACTGTTCTCGAGATTTCTTGTCTATATGGGGAGAACGCAACACGCAATATTTGTTGATACTTGTCGGTAGCGGAATAGGTCCAACTACCTTTGCTCCTGTTTTATTTGCAGTATCGACAATATCTAATGTCGACTGATCCAGAAGTTTATGATCATATGCCTTGAGTCTAATCCTTATTTTGGCGTTCATCATCATCTATTTCTCTTTATCCAGTTATTTCACTTACCACTCCGGCGCCGACAGTCCGACCGCCTTCTCTTATCGCAAACCTCAGCTCTTTTTCCATCGCTATAGGTGTTATTAACTCAGCCGTAATGGTTACATTGTCTC
>JAYENE010000416.1:0-9677 GCA_034721935.1 Thermodesulfobacteriota bacterium | reverse complement strand
CAAGCACGAGGGAAAAAGGTTAGGGTTCGTTCAAAAATAAGTTCGCAATTTCAGGCGTTGAGGCGCTCGGCTGACAAGGCGCGAAAAAGCATGAATATCAAGCATATTCAGAATTTTCGCAACGCAGCCAGGCGGGATGCATCGGCGCTTAAAATGTAAAGTTATTTTTGAGCGAGCCCCTTACCATATTCAGTAGAATAAAGCGTACTTGAAGGACAGATAGAAGTCAATCAACTTTTTGAATTTGTGGTGAATGTTGAGTGTTGTTCAAGAAACTGAATCTTGAAATCTGGTTTTTTGTTGACATTTTTTTCTATAAACATATTAATACCTAAATTGAGCGATTTTTTACTCGATCTGCGCCGATCTCTTGCGCATAAAGGCTTCGCAAAAATCCTCGACATATCCACGGGTATGCCTGCGGTTTTTGCAAATCCTTATGCATCAAGATCTCAGCACATATCTTCGCAAAAAACCGCTCAACTTAGGTAATAACTATCAATTTATTTATGGTTTACTTATTTCAAGACGGTAAGGAGGTTGAGCAAATCGTTGGTCCTGTGCCAAAATCCTTATCTCGAAGCATTGGTGAAAAAAGGTACTTTAAATGTCTGAAAATTTATACGATGTTGCCATAATCGGCTGCGGAGCCGCGGGACTTCAAGCAGCTATCCACGCTGCCAGCAAAAAGGCAAAGGTCATCGTTTTTGGAAAAGCACGCAAGAGCAGTCTTTACAATGCCCACATAGCCAACTATTGTTGCCATAAAAACGTCATTTCAGGAAAGGAGATGCTTGAAGCCGGCAGGAAGCAGGCTGAAAGCTTTGACGCAGTATTCATGGAAGAGGATATTATCGAAACAAAAAATGAAAACAACCTTTTTAGCCTTGCAACAGAAAGCGCTGCAACCATTACATCCAAAACTCTTATCCTTTCTATGGGAGTTACCCGAAAAAAGCTCCGGGCAAAAGGAGAAAAGGAGTTTGCAGGTCGCGGTGTGAGCTATTGCGTGGATTGCGATGCGAATTTTTACAGGGGCCTGGATGTAGCAGTAGTGGGCGACGAAAGCGCAGCCGCAACCGGCGCCATAACCCTCTTGTCATACGCCAGGACCGTCTACCTGATCTGCCGGAAACTTATGATTACCGACACGCTTCACCAGCAACTGAAAAGCAGCAACGTTAAGGTCATACAAGATACCTGGGTTAAGGAAATCAAAGGAATAAACGAGGTGGAAAAAGTGTTGCTAAAAAACGGCGAGACATTGAGCGTGAACGGTATCTTTGTTGAGCTGGGCGCGAAGGGTGCAATGGAGCTGGCAGCCAACCTTGGGGTCGTCTTTGATGCGGAAACTTTTAGCTTTATCGAAACCAACAAAAAACAGGAAACCAACATCCCCGGTTTATACGCGGCCGGGGATAACACCGGCAAGCCATGGCAAATAGCCAAGGCCGTGGGTGAAGGGTGTGTGGCAGGCATTCAGGCTACAGAATACGCAAAAAAACTGGCAAATTCCTGATGAAAACCGTCTCAGAATCCTGTTGTGAAAAATTTTTTTTATCGCCTGTTTAACTTATAAGTTCGGTTTCTCCCATTTATGGAAGAAAGATGGCCTCAATGGGTCCCACCTTCCTACCAGTCGGTCAAATGTTGGGTGAGGTAATGTTTTCTTGAACATCCTGTAGTAGTATAACTCCTCTACAGATGATAGCAATGGATTACCCTCTATCCTGTTGAATTCGGTTAACTCTGCTTCAGAAATTGCCTCTTCAGCCTGTTTACGCATGATATACGCCACGCCGGAGCCCTGTGCGAAAAAGCGCTTTGTTTGATAGATGATATGTTTCGGTAGACAGCCTTCGAATGCCTGGCGCACGATCCACTTTCCTGTCTGTTCCTCACCATGGATTTTGTATTCCAGCGGGATCTTCAGGGCAAAGTCCATCACCTTATCATCGAGGAATGGTGTACGGCTTTCGTAAAAATTTGCCGCATTCAATCTGTCGAGCCTTTGCAGCGCTGTGTTATGGGCAACATTGATGAGGCTGTCAACTATGCTGGCGACTTCCTCAGGATTGCTTCCCTGCTTGAACTGACCATCATATCCTGCGAAGAACTCATCCGCTCCTTCTCCGGTGAGAACGCACTTGACTTGTTGAGCATTAATAAACCGGCCGGCCAGGAAATTGGCGATTGCTCCATGCACGCAGCTTTCCTCGTACATTTCCTGGTGATGTATGGCCAGAGGCAATATCTCGTTTATCTCTTTTTCACCAAACATTAATATGTGATGTTTAACGCCCAGGTATTTGGTAACATCCCTGGCCAGCGGGAGATCCTGTCCTTCTTCCATACTGACCGTAAAACATTCTATGTCCGGTTTTATCTGATAGGCCATGTAGGCTATGAGACTGCTGTCCAGTCCTCCACTCAGAAGGACACCCGTTACGGCGCTATCCTTCATCCGTTTTTCGGTTGCCTCTATCAGAAGTTGCTTCACTACTTTTTTGGCCTGCTCAAAATCTTCGAATTCCGGGGTTTCAACCGCTTGGAATTTATATTTCTGAAAACCCAGCTCGCGTGAGTAAATATAACCGGGCGGAAACTCTTTGATATCATCTACTGTATCAACGAGGGCCTTTGCCTCGGAGGCAAAGCACAACCCGCCTTCACTGTCATGCCCGTAATAGAGAGGTTTTATGCCCGTTCGGTCGCGGGCCAGTATCAGGCGGCCATTATCTGAAAGAGCGCAGGCAAAATCCCCATCTATTTTTCCGGCGAACCGTGTACCGTACTTTTCATATAATGCCAGCACAGCCTCGGCATCGGTCGCATTTCCCTTTTCCAGATTGTAAACACGCCCATCAAAAACCACTGCTCTGTTCCCGTTGAATACATGATGGGAGCCATCTTTGCAGTCTGCTCCCATGTTTAGTTCATTGCATCCCACATTTACCTGCTCATTCCGGTTTATCCATGTTTCGTCGGGACCCCTGTACTTGACCTTTTCAAGAATTTGATCTAAATTGCCGTTGTCAGCGCCTAAAATTCCCGCAATTCCTGCCATAATTATGCCTCCCTGTCTCTATGATTTTGTTTCCTGAAAAGATTCAAGAACTCTGACGGCATCGAAACCGTCAACGCAGTATGCATCCGCTCCTATCTCGTTGGCATACTTCTGAGATACCGCCGCGCCGCCAACCAGAATCTTGACCTTATCCCTCAGGCCGGCTGCTTTAAGCCCCTCGATTATATCACCCATGACCAGCATTGTTGTAGTCAGCAAAGCGGAAAGGCCAAGGTAATCAGGGTTATTTTCCCTGACGTACTCAACGACCTTTTCCGTAGGAACATCTATTCCCAAATCCGTTACTTCGTAACCGGATCCCTTGAGCAGAATAGCAACGATATTCTTCCCGATATCGTGGATGTCCCCCTTTACCGTGAGTATGGCGAATGTTCCTTTTGTTTCAATATTGGAGGCTTCGAGAAGCGGTTTCAGTATGTCCATAGCCGCGCTTACCGCCTCGGCAGATGCCAGCATGTCCGGGATAAAAAATTCCTTTGCATTAAATCTTTCTCCCACAATCTCCATCCCCGCTGTCATGCCATTTGTGATTATCTCATCAGCAGAAATGTTGTTATCCAGAGCCGCCTGGGTCAACTCCAGAACGCCGGGCCCGGTTAAACTCTCGTCTATTCCCTCATCATCCTGGGTCATTCTCCCCTGAATAACATTTTCCTTAAGTGCGGCAATAATGTCTTCACTCATTTATATCTCCCTTCTTCATATATATTCAGCCTTGGCAGCAGGCCGGGTATTTCATTAAATATTCTGGAGGTTGTAGGTTGATCTATATGGTCCACAGGTTTAGCAAGAAGCTCGTTCATTTTTTCATAGGCCAGGGCGAACACATTGTCAGTTGCTCCATCCCCTTCAAACGGATAGGATGGTGACAACTCGCCGGTTCTCATCACCTTGCGAATATATTTGATGTAAAGTTTCTGTGGTGTTTGCACCACTGCCCTTAGCTGTTTCAAGGTATCGGTGATCTCTGCCTCGTCGATTCGCGGCTGCCTCAGGAAAAACTTGATCATCTGGAAGTGGGCATCGTCCAGCACTGCCTGGAGCAGGCAGAACACGGAATTACAGTCAAGAAGTCCATACGCGCAATGCAGGTACTGCGGCCCGCTAAGAGTAACCAGTATATCCGAAAATAACCGCTCTATTGATGACTGCTGTCCCGGTGTCTTTGAATCGCACACGCCGGATGTAGAGTAGTTAGGTATCTTGTAAAACCGTGCCATCTGGGTACAATCGATGTTGTACTGGCTGGTTTCAACGGCGCCATAAGAATCGCCAAGGGTGTCCATTCGCGTCCTGACAGGCACGCTCCCGTAAATAACAGGCGTTCCCTTATTTACCAGTTGTCCCAGTGTGATTCCAGCCAGGACTTCAGCGTTTATCTGCGCAATGATGCCGGCTTCCTTGATAGGGGCCGTGCTTCCTGCCTGGGGTGATGAGGAAACTACAATAGGCAAGCCCCTCTTGCATATCTCGATAAAAGTTTCCGTAGTATCATCAACAAATTGCAAGGGGCTCTTTACCAGACAGGTTATAAACGAAATGATGGGATTTTCTTTGAGTTGTTCTTCCCCTCCTGCTATCAGCTTTGCCATGTTCACTACATTATCAAGCTGACGCAGGCTGGTTAGACCAGCCATAACATGCTTGGTCGTGTTGTTCAGGGAGGCAAAGAATTTGTTGACGTCCTTGTTGTCTTCCGTAATGTCCTTATCCTGGATGTTGACTGTTCGTATATAGCCGTCCAGTGTTTTTAGGTACTCGCAGACGTGTGCAGACTTGCAGAGATCTGCGACTGTCCCGCGCCGCGGAATAAATTCGGGCACCTGAATCTCAATGCCTGGGTCAGATTTCCTGGTATATGTTTGAAAATCGACATCCAGCCAGATATTTGTTTCTGATCCGGAGACAAAGTAAACTCTTGGCTCTTCACCATGCATTACAAGGGCATTGTCCGGATTTCTGGCGCCTAATATAACTGTTTTGGGTGCGCTGTCGAGGGCGTTGAGGACGAGTTTCTCCGGGATTTTTATGATCCACGTTGGATGGTCACCGGATTCAACCGGTGTGACATCAGCGCCACTCGCGGCAAATATTTCTGCGGCCTTTTGATTGAAACATATCAGGCCGGGGTCAACCAGAATCTCCATGGAAGCTTTATGAATTGTCTCTATATGCTCCTCTGTCATCCTTTCATAAGGATTATTGATTAGGATTCCTTGTCTGGGCAATTTATCTATCTCCTGTGTTTTTATTTTTATCCGCAGCAACTACGTTTTTTGCGCAGATGGTTGAAGGAAAAAAAGATTAAGGATTAATCCTCTAATCCTGTAATTCCCTAATCCGGGAATTTGATAGCCCTTAGTCTTTGAGCTTTGAGTTTTGAGCTTTAATCTTTTTAGTCTATTAACAGACCTTTCCTGTGAGCCCTGATATATCCTTTACATCTGGGGTCTTTGGCAGTTAGCATGGCGGCAACCTTGACCAGGCTCATTATCCTGGCGTCAAGAGGATTCATGATTGCCGCATCGAGACCCGCCGAAGCCGCCATGAGCATGAATGACCGGTTGACTATACCCCTGTTTGGCAGCCCAAAGGAAATATTACTGAGTCCCATAGCGGTTTTGGCAGATGGATAACGGGATTTAATCTGCTCGATCGTCTTTATCGTGACGAGTCCCTGGGTTGAATCCACTGAAATAGGAAGAACCAGGGGGTCAAAGTATATCTTGTCTTCCGGAACACCCAGGTGCGTTAAGTGCTTTACTATTATTTCAGCGGCGTCGAGCCGCTCTTCGACGGTTCTTGGGATACCCTCCTCTTTCATAACCAGGGCTATCAGCGATGCCTTTCTATCTGCCGCCAGGCGACCGACGGACTCCAACCTCTCCGGTTCTGCATTGACGGAGTTGATCATTACCGACTCGCCGCGATATCTGTTGAGGGCGGCTTCCAGGACTGCGGGATCATCGCTGTCAATGCACAGTGGCTTGTCAGTTGCATTTTGAACGACGTCTATCACCCACTCCATTATAACCGTTGCGTTCTCCCTGGCATCCTGACCCACACCGGCATTCACATCGATGTAATCCGCTCCGGCATCGGCCTGTGCCACGGCGAGGTTTGACAGGAACTCCTTATCCTTGTTGGATATGGCTCGTCCCACGGATTTAATGGATGCGTTAATTTTTTCACCAATTACCAGCATGTTATTCCTCTTTTCTATAAATTTATTATTCCAGGTATCTCTTTTTTTAGATGATTTCTTATGCTTTCCGGGACAAATGATCGGGGCGGGCTGTCAAGAATTTCCCGTACCTTTTCAGTGGCCCTGGTCTTCGTATCTTTTGCGCCTTCAGACTGCCATTGAGGCCGGTCTTCCCTGTCGCTTAACTGGGCAAGGTGTTGTTCGTCATGCATGTGGCGACGTGTATGGCTTGCAGCGACAAAATGTCCTCCCGGTCCCGCTTCCTTTATTAAATCAAAGGCAAGGGTTTCATCATTTACCCTGATCCCGTCCACAGCCCGCATGACCATGCCGAGAATCTCGTTATCTATGACCATTTTATCATAAGATGCGGTCATGCAGAACTCAAGAAATCCCGCTGCATCATGTATGAAGTTTCCTCCGGCCAACGCAACCATTACGTTTGTGATGGCTGATTCGTATCCAGACTGGGTATCGTTTACTTTTGAGTCGGACATGCCCGCTGTTGCGTAATATGGAAGGCGGTAAAATTGAGCCATCTGGGCTGCGGCGGCGTTCAGCAATCCCATTTCAACTGATCCGGAAAGGTACTTCAAGCTGAAAAGGTCTGCTGTGGAGGCGACGCTGCCGTAAAGTGTGGGGGCGCCGGGGTTCGCGAGCTGAGCCAGCATTACACCGGCCAGAGTATCCACGTTCAGCACTACGAGATTGCCGGCCAGTGTGATGGGCGAAGTAGCGCCACAAAGTGGTTCTGCCGGAACAACGACAGGAATCCTGTTGCGGGCGGCTTCTATGGTAAACAGGGAATAACGTTCATCCAGTTTCAAGGGACTGACCACACAGGTTACCATGGAAATGAAAGGCCGGTCCTTAAGCTTTTGTGGGCTGCCCGCAATGGCCGATGCCATTTTGATGACGTTTCTTATTCCTTCAACCGTATAGACGCCTCCCATGATATGCTTTCGGGTATAATTCAAGGCCGTTCCAAAGCGGTTAACATCCACATTTTCTGCAGGAATTTCATGAGGATATACGTTAAGCATATAAAAGTGGATATTATCCAGAACATCCACAAGACGGGCCATGTTCTTGATATCTTCAAGGGATGCCCTCCGCGAATCATTAGACCCCGGATCCTGAACATTTAAAGCAGTTCCGCCCGTTCCCATATATACCTTGTTTCCGCCGACCTTACAGTCCAGTTCGCCATTTTCCGCCCGGCCGTACAGGGTAATATTAGAAGGCGCTTTGCCGATCAACTCTTCCACAAGTTCCGGAGGAATTTTTACAGTGTTAGTTGTTTCATCCACCTTTGCTCCGGCATTATGGAAAAGATCTCTTGCCTCTGATAAATTTACCTGTACTCCTACTTTATCAAATACCCGGAGTACGGTTTCGTGTATTTTTTTAATTTTCTGATCGGAGAGAGGTTTGTATTGCCCTCCCGGCAAACCCCTTCTTGCCTTCATTTTTACTCCTTCTATTCAGGTAAAGTTGCTGGTTATTTTCTTCTTGTAGGACAATTCTTCTTTCTACAATCGGAGCAAGGGTTATAAGTGGATGCTGGAGGATTGGTGTTGAATACACCAAATATACCCGATATAGACTTGCGGGGTTGCATAAGACAGGAATCTGTAAGCTCGATATCCATCTGGTTTGAATCTAAAACACGGAACAGCTTTTTCTGCTCTGTAATAGGCCAGTCACAATAGCCCGGGCTGAAACGCATTGTAACTCCACCGCCTTTCGCTCTATATAGTTCCCCCGTGGATTTATGAAATTTGTCAACCATGCTTTCTATGGCAGTCGATCCCATAGTATCCAGAATGTATGCATAAGAAAGATGATTTTTTGCTGAAAGCAGGGTGATTTTTTCATCCACATCACTGCCAATAGTCGCTATAAAACAAACGATATTATCGCAGTTTTTCATAACTTTTGCGAGTATTGAACTATTAAAACTTAGTCCTCCCCGAAGATAAACGATTCCCTTACTGGTAGAATCTTTTTTTATAACCCGGTAATACAGACGAGGCGTGATTAACTCTTCGAACATATCCGGTAAATTAATATAACGCGAAGAATTGCGATATCTTATCCCGTCAATAAGGTGTGCCAGATCAGGTTTTTCGAAATTTGGGATGCTTTCTACGATAGACGTGTTTTTCACATTTTTCTCCATTTATTACTGATGTGTTTTTGATTATTTCTGTAAAAAATATATAATAGTCACATAATAAGTACAAATATAGTTTGAATTGAAACTAACTATAACGAAACATATCTGCTGTCAAGGCTTTTTTCAGCCTCAAACGTGTGGCTGCCGTAAAATCGTATTAAAGCCTGACCTATTGTTAAATAAGAAAAAAGGATAAAAGCTGTATCAAAGGGGAGTCAGGGATTCTTCATGATGATACTCGACTTCCAGATCCTGGACGTCCAGCATATAGACCAGTAATTGAAGATTATGGGTAATCGCTTCCATCTTGTTTTGGGGAAGCCGCTTGAGGCCATCTACAATTTTTTGTTGTATAGGGGGTGGCGCGTTTTGAGCAAGTGTTTTGCCTGCGTCTGTCAGTTCAATATTGATTACCCGGCGATCAGGGGAATTCCTCATTCTTTTTACAAGACCCTTATGTTCAAGACGGTCGATTACTCCGGTTACAGTGCTTGATTTGACCATAATGAGCCTGGCAATCCGGGAAGGAGGCAGTGGACCATTTTCGTAAAGGACAAGAAGGCAGTTAAGCTGAGGGGCGCTCACATGATAGTTTTTATTTAATTCCTTGGTGTAGAGAGATCCTGCCTGCATGAGTCTTCGAATAAGATAAATGATCTCCCTGATCTGATCATGTTGGGGCTCAAAAGGCGTTTTATTTGAGGGAGTTGGAGTATGTATTGCCATAGCAAAGCACCTTTGTTTTAGTAAGAAATATTTGTACTAAAATATTCCATCGTCTTACCCCTATCACGAACATACGGAGAGGGCAATAAAATTTTATGCTGTTTGCAGTTTTTCCAGAGAGCTGATTACCTTCCAGGTTTTCAATACAAAAGGGTGCAATACAAAAAAAAGTGATAAGATATTAAATTAGGCAATTTTTTTTGAATGTCGAATGTCGAACAGAGAATTATGAATGTCGAAGTCCGGATGTTTCTATTAGATTGTTTTGGACAGAAATTTACAAACTCATTATCTGGTCAACCTGAGGCAGCGGACAATTAAATTTAAGAACGGCTGAAACTCGCACATAAGTCCTGAATCTTCCACATAGACCATGTCCCTGCTTATAATTAACTGAAAACAAACTAAATTATAATTTTATTTGTGTAGTGACAATTGTTTCTCGATTTTTTCCAATTCAAAGATTTTCCAAAGCTTTT
>JAYENE010000415.1:0-2196 GCA_034721935.1 Thermodesulfobacteriota bacterium | reverse complement strand
CGATAAATACTAAAAATCAAGTTAAAGTGGGTCGATTTATAATATTGAGTCGAGAATATATAATTTGAGCTGCGCAGCCACATCAAATACAAAGTTATGCAGGTTGATTTATAATTGATTATGAATATACCTTTTCCATGCTTTTGATGGTCTGACTTACTTCTCTCACCAGCCACTTCGGCTTAACCACTCTTGATGGACTCGTAAAAAGTCATTTGTAAGCGACATTGAGCAGTTTTGGAAAAAGATTCAGATTGAGCCTGGCGTTAAAAATTGCAAGCTGTTTTAGGGCGTTAGCCCGAGTTCTTGCAATTTAGCCGGGATTAATTTGAATCCCAAAAATGCTCACAGAACGAACAAATCTTACTTTTTACGAATTCATCACTCTTGCCTCATCCGCAAAAGAAAGCGCCCATCCTTTTAGTTCGAATTCGGATGAAGAACTGAAGATAAGTCTTATTCTTTCATCAGCTATTTTAATCCACAGACCCGCCTGCCAGTGCAAGGCACGAGCGGGCAGGTTACACAGATTGCTATAATCACTTGAAGTGCGAGAGGATCATATATCATAACCCCCTAAATGCAAAATCTGTAGAGGTTAATTCTGTGCTGCTTGCGGCGGGGTAGTTCATTTAAAAAGGTCTGCATCTCTCTTAGTACTATAGAAAATGCCTGACATGCTTTATGTAATCTGATAGAATATTACAAATTTTAAGAATGGTTTTATTGCCGTCAAATTCATCAATTAATTTATCAGCAATTTTAGTCGAAACTTTTTCAAAAGTATATGCGATTTCCTCTGTCCCCTGTTTAAGATATGCAAATTTCAAATCGAGTTGGTCTGCCAGCCGCAGCCAGTGCCTCTCAACAATCCAGTCAAAACGGTTTTCCCTGCCGATTTTCATTGCCATTTTTGAGGAAAGCTCAGGATAAACCCTGGTTGAAATCAAATCATAAAAGGGTGCCAGGCGAATGCCGCCTCCCTCAGTCCTGATAAATGACAAATTTTTCCCATGGGCATCTGCATTGCCGATGAAACAATTGAATATTAGCCATTTTATCAAGGCTTGCTTGTCTGAAACAGGATTTATGCTATACGTTTCGATCAGACGGAAACAGTCGGTCAATCCCGGTCCGCCTTCAGTTTCATATTTTTGATCAGGCATACAGCCAAGCGCCTGGCATAAGTCCTCCTGGTGAATTCGTGTAAGGCTTCCGTCCTTTTTCTTTACCCTGTCATAGCGTTCCACTATGTATGCAATATACTTTTCGCCCTTCCATATAAAAGACTTTGGGACCGGCAATCCAACTGCTTCAGCAAGCAACATGCAAAAGTATTCATTTTGAACCATATCCTCAAAATACATATTTTGAGGCTTAAGAATATGGGAACTCGGCGCAATTCCAACCGGCAAATAAAAATTGTTGTTATTTATAAAAACTGGAATTTTATTTTGAGCGCCTGCCAAAGAAAGACGCAACTCATCTTTTATAATCAAAATCGGTTTTACAGCATTTTCTTCCATGAGCTGCTCAACTTCCTGATCCCGCAGTAATAGATATCGTTCTTCAGCACTTAGAGCAGCAACTTGCGGAAGAATAGAGACAGCTCCGGCACACTCACCGCCAATTGCTTCCAGCAGTTTAAAATCGTTTTGCTTTGAAATATGTTTAATTTTCGAAATTCGGGCCCTGATCTCACCTTCCGGCAGCAAATTGCTGAAAAATGGCTTTGCGATATCATCAATGTATGGCTCTTCCCGCAATGGCAAATACAGAGATATAGGCATGGCATCAGGATAATCCACATAGTTCTTGTCATACTGGAAAACAAAACGCCTTTTTTTATCCAGCCAAAGGTATCCAACAAACTCATCATGCAAATATACGGCTAACCTTCCCATGGTTCTCACAACCTTTCACTAATACCGATAATAAAACCAAAACTTCTTAAAACTTTCATGGTTTTATCAAAGTGCATGGTAGCTTTTCCGTTTTCCAGTTCAGACATAAAACGGGCGCCAACATTACAAAGCCCTGCAGCTTCAACCTGCGTCATTCCCATTTCCTTACGCTTTTTACGAACCATCTGACCAATGGCTTTTAGATTATGAATTTCAATCCAGGTTTTCTTATTTTTTTGACTCAACGTTTTTGTGTCCATAATCTATCTCCCTGTTGCCAAAAAAATAACCG
>JAYENE010000414.1:0-2196 GCA_034721935.1 Thermodesulfobacteriota bacterium | reverse complement strand
GATAGTGTCAGATACCTACTTTATGGTTCGAATTCTAACCCTTCCAGGTTCCAGGACCGCATACCGTTTCCTCAGTTCTCTTCCATGTTCACTGACAAGTTCAACCATCGCTTGAGTCATTTTTGACCTCATATATGCGGGATAACGAACCAAAAGGATACCAGCCGTTGCCCGCTTGTGGGCAAATACCCACTCACCAAAATCTTTATCCTCTGTTAACAGAATCCGCTTTTCCTCAAAGAACAGCATAGCATAGGGGTCAGGTCCTCAATCTTCACACATTTATCTTTTTTTCAATTTTTGAGATTTTTCTTTCGAGCTTTTTGTCTTTTCGTATTTTATCTTTAACACGCCTGCATGCCTGGAACACGCCGGATTCTCCAATCCTGAAATAAGCGCCAATACTTTTTAGTTTCCGTTGGTATATTTCCGGCAAAGAAACATTTTTACATTTCGGCCCAAAGCCGGTTCGAAAACGGATTCAACTTCACCGAATATATCTTTCAGGGATGCTTTATCAATCAATTCTTTTAAAGCCGGAAGATCTTTATCTGGTTTTTTGCCCGATAAAAATTTATCCTTAATAAAGGCTATAAAATCAGGGCTGCCCAGCAGTGTCGAACTCACAACCTCATCTAATGGATTATCATATTTCTTGTTAATTAGCGCGGTTACAAACTTGTGATACTCTTTTTGTGCAAGTGAAACTTTTTTGCCGAAATATCCAAGAATAAAATCTCTATACAGCCATTCCGGAGGTTTTTTTCCGCCGATGTAAAATTGATAACTCGACCACTCATATTCCTCTGGAGTTTTAACCATTTTCGCTCTGACCGGGTTTAAATGAATATATCGTGAAAGCTCTTTTGCGTATTCGTCAATATCAACGAGTATAGCTTTGTAACGCGGGCTTGTGAGGGGACGCTGGTGCTTTTGTTGCTTTATTCAGATTTCACGGCCTGTCCTTCAAGAAAATTCTTTTGCCCGAAATTTTTTCCTGTTAGCTATCGCAACTCCGCCTTCACTGGTTTGAGTAAGCACATAAAGCCCGGCTTTCTCGGCATAGCGCCCTACGTCATCCTTTACTACCAACGCACCAATCCCGCCTAACAACCTCCGATCACGATACTGTGGAAACGCTTCTTTGAACTTCGGAAGCCCTTTATTGATAAATCTGGGGAGGGTAGGAGGGGACGTTGGCAACTTTGTCAACTTATCCGTCAAGAAGCTCCTGCTTTTTTGTTATAAAGCGGGACATTAAGTTTCTATATTTAGTAAACTTCATCATGGCTACCTACGTCAATAAGGCGAACTTGATCTTCATCAACGAACTCAAAAACAATCCTACAATCATCATCGACACTGAAAGCCCATTGTCCAGCCAGCTTACCGCTGAGTTTGTGGGTTTTTAGTTGTGGAAAAAACGGATTTTCCAGAAAAATTTTCATTTTTTCCCAAAATTTCTTTTTCAGTCTTGACTTATTCCTTACTCGCTTTTTGTAAGATCTTTTGAACCCTTGATCCCATACAGCTCTAATCACTTTCGAGATCCTCAAACAACTCCTTTATGCCACCGCTTTTGACAAACCCCTTCTTAAGATTCATCTTAGCTTCCTCAACCCTCTGCACAAGCCTTTCTCTCTTCAACTCAATTACCTGTTTTCTTATTATCTCCGCAACGTATTCTTTATCTGTAGAAGGCAACTGGCCAAATTCCTCAATCACTTCGTTAACACTGGTATTACTCATTTGTTTCTGTCCTCCCTTCCTAAAAAAGCATCCAGCCAAAAAAAATGTCTGTGGACTTAGCGGGATGTCTTTAAATACTTAAATGTGGACTTGGGGACCGGGGACGGGACGTTGTTTGGTATTTCGTTTATTGAAGTTTATATTTCAGCTCATCATTACTGTCAAGCAATATCTTGCCCTTTTCAATATTCTGGCTCACAGTCGGAGCAGCCAGAGATAATGCCTTACCCACCTCAATGCCCTTGTATCCAATCGTCCAGCGGGACGCCCGTGATTTTATGCGTTTCTGCTTTTTTGGACAGGATTAAGTATAATTTTGAATGGAAAAAGATTTTTGAACCGCAACGTCGCCAGGACGCTAAGGGTTTTTTTATTTTTCCGGATCGGGCAAATAATGAGGGACGTTGCCACTATCCCACTATTTAGCAAAAAATATGGGCGGGGACG
>JAYENE010000413.1:0-2198 GCA_034721935.1 Thermodesulfobacteriota bacterium | reverse complement strand
TGGACAGATAAGCGCGAGCTACAGGAACATCACCTTTGCGAAAATTCATGATCAGCCCATGAAGAATGTCCCATTCGGTTTGGGGATTTTCAATCCGTTTTTGATTACGTTCATCAGGTCTTGCCAATCTGAGCTTTGATCCTTTTTTTATAAGGGGCGCGTGAAATCCGGCATCTTCTGCTTTGGCCCGCCGGGTTCGTTTGCCAGCGCTTGACTGGGCATTAATACCAATAAAAAGTCCATCAGATGTATATCCGCCTGTCTTTGTTTCCAGCCTGATATTTACTGAATGGGATAAGCTTAATGCTTCATCATAAGAAAATTCCTTTAAGCCATAAATTCCATATAAGGTAAACGCCATGGATGCTTCAGGTGACAGATCCTCAACATTCAATTGACCGTCAGTGATCCTGTAAATCTGGTTTTCAGCAACCACCCGGCTGGCTTCATTCATTGCACGGACAGGCCCAACCGGTTCATCACCATCTAAAACAGGCCATTGTTCAGAAAGCACCCTTAAAGCCCTGCCATAACTTGCAACCATTTCATCGACTGGGTTGAGTTTTAATACCTTGAATTCTTCAAGCCCCTGTTTTACAGCCTGGCGGATTTTCTGCTGAACGCCGGTTCCACCAAAGCCGCTCCATGTTGCGGGTTCATTTTGATCAATATTTCGTTTTCGGCATGATAAAAATACTGAGCTAATAGCTGAGGCTGTTTCTTTGGTATGAATACCGTGCTGAGTTTCAGATTCGACAGGAAGCGATGCTGTTATATTCCAGCCGCTTTCTATTAATGATTGGGTTAAGGCTTCCCATGCTGTCTGGCTTTTATGTGTGAACATAACTGTTAAAAGCCCGGTATCTTTTATAACACGCCTGCATTCATTAAAAATTTCGCTCATCATTCGCTCATAGTTTTTATGAGCATTTCTACTTCCACCATCACGATCCGGATTGGCAACTGCCTCATCCTGTTTGTTGGTAAGACGTCTGTTAAAATAGTCAGGATATAAGTCTTTCAAAGTGCGTTTTTGCCATACATAAAAATAGTCTGATAACTCCGCATATTGAACATTATTGTAATACGGAGGATCCATGCAGACCAAATCCACAGACATATCCTGGATATTTGATAAATGAGCTGCTGTACCATTATTTATAGTGACAGTATTTTGGGCGGGGAGTTTGCCTTCAGAATTTGATAGTTCTGATAGCCCTTTATATGCATCTACAATTTGTGATAGCCCCCAGGCGAATCCTGAATTGGGACCACTAAATATCATTTCGCCAAATGTCCATTTTAATGAAAAATCATGACGACCAAACGTACCTTTAATAACACCTCTGGTGTATTCCCATCTTGTCTGCCGGCTATTATAGTCAAGGCCTTTATCAATAGCGAACTGAAGATAAGTAACTACAGCCTTACCTTTATCTTCACCCAATTCATCAATGATTTGAGGTTTCAAACGATTCAGGTCTTCAACAAGGGTAAGGTGTCCCAATAATTGACGTGATGTGAACATATCACACCAGCGAGTCATTCCGACTCTTAAAGGTTCTTTTGTCTTATGTGCAAGCGGAATAGTCTCCGTCGGTATCAATCCAGCCTCATCCCATTGATCCCAGTTATCTTTCAATCGTTTATCCGCGTCTTTTAATGCGGATAAATCTTTCTCATTGGGTGATCTAAAAAATCTGACCTTTTCGGTTTTTATTTCTCCTTTTTTAGCGCCGCTTTTAAATCTTTGCGGTTTTCCATCTTTATCCATCTTGGGTTGAAATCGAACAGCTACGATACAATACAGGCGATCCTTCCATTTTCCTGTGGGTGATTCACCACGAGCTTGAGATTTTATTTCATTGGCATCTATGGCCTGTTTACAATGAAGGCAATGCCCAACCCCTCTATTTACAGTCGCAAAACCAGGGTCTTCTCCTTTTGGGCCTTTTTCTTTAAGAATACGATAGGTCTCAAAACGAACTGTTCCATTATTGGGCTTCCCATCAGGTATGATTTTTACGCCCCATTGTTTACCGGATTGTTTGCTCAACCAGCATGTGTTCAGCAAGGGGGCATCTCCATTGCAATGCGGGCAGGTGACTTGGCGGCAGTAGAGGTATGATGTTGTATTCTCTTTGTTATAACTATCTATTAAGCTTGGTGATTCTTTCAAATATTCTTTAAGTTCAACG
>JAYENE010000412.1:0-2203 GCA_034721935.1 Thermodesulfobacteriota bacterium | reverse complement strand
GACGCTGCTTTCGGGCGACCCGGGCCGTCTGCGCCAGATCCTCACCAACCTGGTGGGCAACGCGGTGAAGTTCACGCACAAAGGAGAAGTGGCGGTGAGGGTCAGTGTTCAGAAGTCGGAGGTCGGAGATCAGATGTCGGAGGTCGGAGATCAGGAAGAAGGAGACAGGAGTCAGGAGGAGGAAGATTCCTGCCTGCTGCGCTTTTCGGTGCGCGACACAGGGCTCGGCATCCCGGCGGACAAGATGGGCATGCTGTTTCAGCAGTTCACACAGGTGGACGCCTCGACAACACGTAAGTTCGGGGGCACGGGCCTGGGTTTGGCTATTTCCAAGCAGCTCGCCGAGATGATGGGCGGCGAAATCGGCGTGGAAAGCGTCGAAGGTCAGGGCTCGGAGTTCTGGTTTACGGCACGACTTGGTTTGCGTGCAGAGGCGGCACGCGAGGAGACGCCGCAGCCCGCCGAGTTTTCCGGGGTGCGGGTGCTGATCATTGATGACAACGCCACGAACCGGGAAATCCTCCTGACCCGCCTCGGCTCCTGGGGCATGCGTCCGGAGGAGGCCCCTGACGGACCGTCCGGACTGCAGGCGCTTTACCGCGCGCTGGACGAGGGCGATCCCTTCCGGATGGCCGTCGTGGACATGCAGATGCCGGGCATGGACGGCGAAGCGGTAGGCCGGGCCGTGAAGGGGGACGTCAAGATCGCGGACACGCGGCTGGTCATGCTCACCTCGCTGGGCGTGCGGGGTGATGCGAAGCGCCTGCAGGAGATCGGCTTTGCCGCCTACGCCACCAAGCCGGTCCGGCACGAGGAGTTCAAAGGCGTGCTCTCCCAGGCGCTGAGTTCCGGCGCGGACGGCGCGCCCCGGCCCATCGCCACGCGCCACACGGCCCGTGAGGCGCTGCCCGATTTTGCGTACCGCAAGGCCCGTATCCTGCTGGCAGAAGACAACATCGTCAATCAACAGGTGGCCATTGGGATTCTCAAGAAGCTGGGCATGTCGGCACAAGCGGTGGCCAACGGAATCGAGGCGTTGAAGGCGCTGGAATCGATCCGCTATGACCTTGTGTTCATGGACTGCCAGATGCCGGAGATGGATGGGTACGAGGCAACAAAACAAATCCGAAATCCGAAATCCGAAGTCCGTAATCACGACATTCCCATCATTGCCATGACCGCCAATGCCATGCAGGGCGACCGTGAGAAATGCCTTGAGGCGGGTATGAACGATTATCTCTCCAAACCTGTTGATCCGCAGGCTCTGGCCGAGATGATCGAGAAGTGGTTGCCCTCAGAGGGGGATAAGGACAAGGGAGAAGGGGCAAAGGGCGAAATTCCTTCGACACTTGACACTCGACACTCAGACGCAACGGTCTTCGACAAGCCTGCCATGATGTCTCGCCTGATGGACGACGAGGACCTGGCACGAACCGTCATCGCAGGGTTTCTGGAGGATATGCCCAAACAGATCAGCGCGCTCAAATCATTTGTCGAGCAAGGTGAGGCTGAGCAGGCCGGAGCCCAGGCCCATAAAATAAAGGGCGCCGCGGCAAACATCGGCGGCGAGGCATTGCGTGAAGCGGCCTTTGAGATGGAAAAAGCAGGTAAAACCGGAGATTTGAGCGCATTAAGTGTGAGCATGACCGACCTGGAAAAACATTTTGAACGGTTGAAGGAGGCAATGGAAAAGGATGACACCTTTTTGGGTTTTTAGCTTATTTCGCAGTTAAAGAGACAGCGCATGAAAATCCTGATTGCAGAAGACGACATTACCTCGCGGACTATTCTTTACGGTCTGCTGAAGAAGAGGGGATACGATCCGATTGCAGTTTCCGACGGCAAAGAGGCTTGGGATGTGCTTAAAGGGCCTGACCCGCCCAGCCTGGCTGTTCTGGACTGGAACATGCCGAGGATGGACGGACTGGAGCTGTGCAGGGCCATCCGTGAGGACACCTCCAAAGGGTACATCTTTATCATTCTCCTGACGTCAAGAAATTCCAGAGAAGACATTGTCACAGGATTGGAAGCGGGCGCGGATGATTATTTGATCAAGCCTCCGGATCCTTTGGAACTGGATGCACGGCCATGCTTTTCTTTCACTACTGCGGGCGAATGACCAAAACTTGCCCGTGATCGTTATGAGCGCTATTGAGAATCAACCCGACCTTGTAGCGACTATGGAAAAAATCGGCATCCAGGG
>JAYENE010000411.1:6254-9719 GCA_034721935.1 Thermodesulfobacteriota bacterium | reverse complement strand
TTTTTTTGCTCTTAATACCATTGTTAAAATATTGATATCTTAGCGATGGTTTGCGTAACAGATTGATTTTATTGACCACATTGATTCCGGTTGATGGGGTTTAGGCGTCACACCAGTTCCGGTTGAGCCAAAAAAGAGAGCTTTTCGAATCCAATTTCTAAAGAATCATTCAATTCAAAACTCAAAAATCTTAGTTAAGCAGTAAGTAAGGTGGGCGCAGTTGAAAAAACAGGGGCTTATTAATGAATAACCTTACAAACCTGCCAGCGTCCACATCCATTTAGTTAAGAGCACCGGACAGGTAATCCTGTAGCGTGACATGACATAAAAATCCAAAAAAATCCAGCCTGCCCAGTAGCTCCGGCAGATGGTACTGGGGATAATCCTGTCGAAAAAAGGAGAAACGCATAAAATCATAGACGTCCCCGTGGATGACCCCCGTCAGAAAAAAAGAGAAACGCATGAAATCATGGGCGTCCCCCTAAATTACCTAAAACGAATGGTAAACAACCTGAAGCAGTAATTTGCCCGCAGGGCATGGTTCTTTTCCTGATCGGTTACCTGCCGAGGCGAAGCTTCGCGAAGACTGGCCCCGATCCGGAAAAATAAAAAAACCCTTTGCGTCCTGGAGACTTTGCGGTTCAAAAATCTTTTCCATTCAAAATTATACTTAATCCTGCTTGTCCTATTGAATTTGAAAACTATTCAACCGGGATCCAAAAAAGCAGAAACGCATAAAATCATGGGCGTCCCGCTGGAGCCTTAATATCTTATAGACGATTATCTGACATAGCTTCATAATGTAACAGCGTCCCCAATTCTCACAACGGTGTGTTGGTTGATGCAAAACGAAAAGGTCTCATTACCTCTTTTAAAAAAATGGCTTTGGAAATAAGAGAAAATGGGATCCGATTTTCATTGAGATTAATAGAGGAAATTGCATTGGCGTTAAGGGAAAAATAGGATGGGTATTGGTTAAAAGGAAAGAGAAACTGCAAAACTAAAGGGTGTTCCCAATTTTCCCCCAATTTTCCCCCGAGGACATATAAGAGGATATACTTATGAAGCGCCAGAATATATTGAAAATTCTTGCTGAGCATCGGAGTGAAATTGAATCACGTTTTGGTGTGGCATCATTATCGCTTTTTGGTTCTGTGGCCCGCGATGAGGCTGTGGCAGAAAGCGATGTTGATATTCTGGTAACTTTTGTGAAAACTCCTGGGATGTTTGGTTTCCTTGAGTTGAAAGAATACCTCGAATACCTCTTGCAATGTCCTGTTGACCTCGTTACCAAGAATGCCCTAAAATATCAGTTTCGTGAACAGATTCTTCAGGAGGCTATTCATGCCGTATAGGAGTTGGAAGTTTCGAATTGATGATATTATTGAAGCGATTAACAAAATTGAGCGCTATACCCATGGTATCGATTTTGCGTCATGGCAAAATGATGAAAAGACGGTAGATGCTGTTATCCGCAATCTTGAAGTGATTGGAGAAGCTTCTTCTCATCTGCCTATAGAAGTCCAAGAACAATACGAGGATGTGCCTTGGGGCATGATGAAAGGAATCCGTAATATTTTAGCCCATGAGTATTTTGGTGTTGACCTTGAAATTGTCTGGAAAACTGTTAAGGAGGACCTGCCGATTCTGAAGAAACGGCTATTGTAAATTTTAACTTTACGTCTCTAATCTTTAACGCTATGCCACGCCAAACCAGACTTGATGCTCCCGGTGTCTTACAACATATAATGGCCCGGGGAATCGAACGCCGTAAAATCTTTTGGGACGATAAGGATCGCGCTTCCTTTCTGGAGCGGTTCGGAGTGATTTTAGAGGAAACGCAAACCCAGTGCTACGCATGGGCGCTTATCCCAAATCATTTTCATCTTCTTTTACGTACGGGGCCAACTCCGCTGAGTACTGTCATGAGACGTCTGATGACCGGATATGCAGTAACATTCAATATACGTCACAAGCGAAACGGACACCTTTTCCAGAATCGCTATAAATCTGTCGTCTGTGAAGAAGATCCTTACCTTTTGGAATTAATTCGATATATTCATCTGAATCCACTTAGAGCAAGACTGGTCGAATATCTGAAATTCCTTGATAAGTATCCGTGGTCGGGTCATAGCGTTCTGATAGGAAAACAAAAGAATCCTCTGGTTCCGGAAATTCCCCCTGCAATTGAAGAAGATAAGTATCTCGCTGAAAAAACAGTTGAAGATGTTTTACAGTATTTTGGAAAAAGCTTAAAAGAAGCTCGTCGAAGATACAGGGTGTTTGTAGAAAAAGGGATAAAGCAGGGCAGGCGGTCTGAATTGCAGGGAGGAGGTCTTGTTCGCAGCGCTGGTGGTGACACGTCTGTTTTGTCGCCAAAGGACAAAGAAAACCGTGAATTATCAGACCAGCGTGTACTCGGTAGTGGTGGTTTTGTTGGCGCAGTACTCCAGGAATCCGAGAGGCTGCTTGAAAAGAAATATAAGCCCAAACGGCCTATCGAGGAATTGATTGAGTTTGTGGCAGGGCGATTGGGTATTAAGCCAGAGTTGATATGTTCAGGAAGCAGACAAAAAAAGATTGCTGAGGCGAGGGCATTGGTTGCATATTTGGCAGTAGAAGAAGTTGGTCATCCAGCCGCGGAGGTGGCAAGACTTCTGGGAATTAGCCGCATGGGTGTTCAGAAAGCAGTCGTAAGGGGAAGGGAATTCGGAAGGTATGAAGTGTCCCTTGAACGATAAGTTTACAAAGTTGCCAACGTCCCCCCTCCGTCCTAACATGATTGATGTTAGTAAGGGTCAAACGTGATCCCTTTCTTTTCTTAAAAAAAGAGGTAAACATATGTACGGAAAACCGTTGTTTGTGCATGCCGAGTGGGACGAAGTTGCACGTGTCTGGGTGGCCACCAGCGACGATGTGCCAGGTTTGGCCACTGAAGAGGATAACTTAGAGGGCCTAATCGAAAAGCTGAAAGTAATGATTCCGGAACTTCTTGATGTTAATGAAGCGAAAGGGGAACGGGAGGTGCCTTTCGAGCTCCTAACCCGTCGCTTTGAGATTGCACAACGCACGAGTTGCTGATGCCCTCTTTCACACCGAAGTTAAAACAACTTTTGCGAGATGCGGGATGCTCTTTCGAACGTCAAGGTAAGGGTGATCACGAGATTTGGTTCAGCCCGATAACCGGCATCAGATTTGTGGTTGACAATTCAATTAAGTCCCGGCATACGGCCAACGCTGCCCTCAAGCAAGCAGGGTTACCTAAGAAATTCTAATCCCCATGCTTAATGCGCTAATCAAGATGAGACACCCGAGATTCAAATAATTTTTCCGCCCCCGGCTGATTGCTTTCTGTCAGCTTCATTCGGAAGCTGACAGAGTAAAAAAACAATCCTGTAAAATCCAGTAAATCCTGTCAGAAAAAAAGAGAAACGCATGAAATCATGGGCGTCCCCCTAAATTACC
>JAYENE010000411.1:0-6154 GCA_034721935.1 Thermodesulfobacteriota bacterium | reverse complement strand
GGCTGATTGCTTTCTGTCAGCTTCATTCGGAAGCTGACAGAGTAAAAAAACAATCCTGTAAAATCCAGTAAATCCTGTCAGAAAAAAAGAGAAACGCATGAAATCATGGGCGTCCCCCTAAATTACCCAGTTCGTCCCCCCTCCCAGTTCCTAGGCAAGGTATTATAAGAGAAATTTTCAGGAGGACTTGTGATGATTTTAATGGATCGAATTGAGCTTAATCCAAGAGTTTGCAATGGAAGGCCTGTGATCAAAGGGACACGGATTCCAGTCTCTGTTATTTTGGAACAGATAGCAGAAGGTGAATCCTGGGATACTTTGCTTGCCGGCTATCCGGAATTGAAGAAGGAAGATATCCAGGCAGCCCTGCTTTATGCCAGGGCATCTCTTGATCACACAGAGGTTAAAGCAGCCTATGCCTGAGCCTCTTAAGATTTATCTGGATCAAATGTTGCGACTTGATGTAGCTCAGGCTTTGCGTGGTGAAGGCCACGATGTTGTACGTGCCTCCGAAGTCGGCCAAGCGCGAGCAGATGACTATGAGATATTGCAGAAAGCGATTGCTGAAAATCGAATTCTTGTTACTCTTGATGAAGATTTTGGTGATTGGGTAATCCTCCCGCTTAGCAAGCATCCAGGTGTAATTCGACTTAAGGTGCATCCTACAACATCCAAAAATGCTATAAAGCTTCTTCTACCATTTTTACGCCTCCATTCTTCGAAACAATTCAAGAATCATCTTGTCATACTTTCGCCAAAGCGCGCAAAATGGGTTTATACGGCGTCCTGAAATCATGGGCGTCCCCTTGGACTGACAAGGAATTTCCCTCCGCCCCTGATTATTCTTCATCACTTTCATCCGGAAAGTTATGAAAACAAAAATTAATTAATCCTGTAAAACTTGCAGGTGCGAAGCTTCAGGCGAAGCTTTGTCCTGTCTAAGAGACCTTTGCAAAACGCCCCCTTTTGCCCAATTTCAGCGTCAGGCTTAAATTCTAATCCTCGAAATACTCAATGTATTCCTCCGGTTAGAATTTTCGCCTTCCCTGTCTGCATGCAACGCACAGGCAGGCTTGAACTTGAACAAAATTGAGCATTTTTCAAAGGTCTCTATTCTCGTTTGCTGACTGGTAAACGCTTCTTTTTCGTACCCGGTCAGCCTGAACTGTTATTTTTTGCTTGCACAGCAACTATAAAATTGCCAATTTATGGATGGACACTAACTGAAAATAAAATTCAAACACGGCCGGTATGGCATCTGAACCATTTGCAAAAGCCTTATAGGACTTGTCAAAATTATCAAATTGAAAAAGCAAATGAATTAGTTAAAAAAACTGTTAATATCCCCTGTTCTGTAAATTTGCTTGAAAGCTAGATTCATACAATTGTCGGGTATTTGGAAAAACGCGTATAAGTATGAAGCTGAAAGCGTATAAGCTCAAACTATTGGAGCCAGAAGCTGAAGAGGTGAAGAAGCGAGATAAAAAGTTGGATTACGATGAATAGGGCGTTTGAAATCAAGCTATTGTTTTTAAAAAGTCGATTTGATCCAAAGGAGAAATCAGATTTGAGAGTAATAAGAAATGACAAGCAAAAAGATAATCTTGCTAAGGTCTTTTTTGGGATATGGGAAAGGTCCTTTTTACTATTATGGTAATTAGTCCTTTTGCAAAATCATCCGCAGTTTCCCTTAGAGCCATTTTAATAGGGTTGTTGGTTGGTGTTTTTTCTCTATGTTTGGGATACTTGCTGGATGGAATGGAGGTGCAGTAATGGATTATCTCACCTTAGGTTTTCTGGCTTTTGGTGTAATTGTGTTAATTGGGTTTATCATTGTATTAACTGATAAGGGCCTGAAGTGGAAAAAAAAGTAATACCGTGGGAGTTCGTGAGAGTTACCGCACCTTTAATCTTCAATGCTTTTCTTTTCAGCTTGAGCTTCAATCTTTGAGCTTCGAGCTTATATGCTTTGAACTTCTATGCTTTCAGCTTTGAGCTTCGAGCTTATATTATGAAAGAAAAAATTATATTAATCGGCGGCAGCGGCCACTGCAAGCCCTGTATTGACGTAATTGAGCAGTCGGGAATATATCAATTGCAGGAATTGTAGATATGCCGGAAAAGCTGCATCAGAAGATTCTGGGCTATGAGATTATCGCAACAGACGATGACCTGTTGCAACTGGTATGACAATAAGAAGGATGTTGCTGTAACTATAGCAGATATGGAAATATGAAACAACGTTCCCCATTACTAACCACATGTCAACGATCTCAAATGGAGTTATGCACGCTCTGCACGAACGTCCCCCATTACGGGCTTGCTATAGTGGGTTATTTACTTATTTATGGACGTCCCGCAGACCCGCCACATTTCTCATAGAGTCGACCTTTGCAACGGTCAGACTGCGGACAGCCAAGGTTAGAAGCTGCTTTTCCTCAAAGACAGTCTTGACCATGGCATTTCAACTTTGCCGGTGTGCTCAGAGAAAATGGCAACGTCTTTCCGGTTATGAGAAGCTGGAAAAAGTGGTTGAAGGAACAAAGTTTATCAATGGTATTGAAAAAACAAGGATCGCTGCCTAATGGTCCCATACACAACATTTGACAATAACTCCTGAATTTGATGCCGGTAGAAGAACGTTTTGGAGAGTGCACTGAGCACTGGGGATATAAAAATGACAGATGTCAGCAAGGCTGTGGAGCTACTTGAATTAGAGGAAAAGTGGCTGGAACTTTTTGATGTGACTGATCCCTTTTCCAACTTGCAGTTGGAGGGATACCTGTCGCTAAAACCTGATTATCGTTATGGTGCGCTCGCTTTGCTCAAAGTCGGAGGCCAGGAAGCACCACAGCGAATTTTGGCTACTCCAAAATTGCATTACCCTTTTGATCGGAACGGCGCATTTCACTTTCCATCTGTGAAACAAATAGATATCTACGAAAAAATTGATGGAACAAACATTTTTGCATACCAATTCAAAGACGCTCAAGACAATTCGCATATGACTTATAAACTGCGGCTTCATCCTGTTCTTCGAAATGGAAAGTGGGGCAACTTTCTTGACATGTGGAAAGAGATGCTGGAACGCTATCCACGAATTCAGGAGCTTCTGGAGATAAACAGATGCTTCTTGAGCTTCGAGCTTTTTGGATCCCGAAACTCTCATTTAATGCTTTATGACACGCCACTTGATTGTGCCTTACTATTTGGGGTAGATACAAATGGACAATACATATCTATAGATGAAATTGACAGGTTGGGTGTCCCTGTCCCAACACATTTTGGTCGTTTGAAGGCTGAGGATGACCCTGTTGCCGCCTATGGACAAATTCGGGAAAAACTTCAAGCCACAATTCAATCCCAAAACGATGAAAAACTGAAAGGTTATGAAGGCGCTGTCTGGTGTGTCACTACGGCGAACATGGAGCGGGTGTTATTCAAATGCAAACCGGAATCGGTTGAGGCAATCCACTGGAAGGGTGGAATCAATAAGACAGCAGTAATGGCAACTTGCTGGAATCTTCTCGAAACAGAGGATTTCCTGGAATATGGAAAGCTCGAACGGCTGCTCCTTGAAGAATATGCCCAAGCGGAAATTGATGCATTCCGGGAGTACATTGCTACATGTATTGACGATGTAAGCGAGGAGCTGCACTTTCGGAACCTTGTTTTGGAAGCCTATGATAAAATCGGGATAAAATTGGCCGAAGACAAGGTATCTGTTATGCGAAAGCTCTCAACCGAATTTCCAAGGACGCTGATGAAAAAAGTCTTTACACTGATTTCGAGGTATGGGGATGTATAACCTGAAATTTCTCCAGAGGAATGGCTGGCAGAGAGCAGAAGTCAGGTGCATATTGAAGTATAAGAGGAGTGATACGATTTAAGTGGCTGTTTTGACACACGATGAGCAATATCCATGCGCGTTTGACTTAAGGCTATTGAAATGGGAACGGTACACTACTGATAAGGGATGTCTTAAAGTAAAAACGGCAGAATTGGGGGAGCCTTACACTTTGTGGGTTAAATATTGTATGGCCTTGCGAATAGGAGATCGTATTCTATGCCAAAGCGAAAAAGATACTACACTTGTCCTTGAGGATATAAGACGATTGATTAAGGAGCTTAAACAATTGACAAACGGCAAGAAGGACGGAGTGGCATTTGATCCTATTGAACCGGACTTTGGACTGGTCATTCGCAACCTGACAGAAAGTGATGCTACGGTCATGATTTCGTCGGCGGCCGAGATTCGGGGAGATATGCCAACTGGAGCCACAAACGAATCGACTGAGCCCTCCAGTCTATTCGATGTAAATGTATGGATTGATTACCCTAATCAGGTAGATCGGTTTTATGGCGGATATGGGCCTGGGTTGTATTTTTTTGTGGAATCCAATGACATTGCCCGGTTCGCTGACCAATTACAAGAAGAACTGGACGGACTCGGTTCATACTTTCCGGCGACAAACAGCAAATGAAGACCTGGAGCTATGGCATAAACAGCCTGTACAAGACCGCATCTATTGATTTGCGGACCGGTCCCTGGTGGTTATTTGCCCTGGAACGGACGGCTGAGTTCTGCTGTGATATAATACCTTCCATTCCATTGCCAAATGCAAAGAAGAGACTGAGAGATCAGGAAGATATAGAATTGAACGGCGGTAATCCATGGACAACCTGGAATGAGTGGTATGGTGATTTAAGCCAGCTTTTCCACTGTTTTGTTCATGTTCCGATTTTTGATTTTTGTCAAAAGAGGATTAAATGCAAATTCATAGAGTTAGACTACGATAAGGTGAAGGAGATGTTTTATCAGGAGGATAAGAGGTTCTGGGATGAGGAAATGAATTTATAATGAAATTTGCGGAACTGGTATGCAAATATGACTGGGGTGAAATCCGCCCTGCTATTCTGCGGCTGTACCCGAATGATCAAAAAAATATTTCCGGATTCAAGATGGTCTTTGAACAGTTGCAGACGCCGATGCCTGCAGAAACGAACATGCGCATTATTCTGAAAGAGGTGTTTGATGAATTTGAAAATGAGCGATACATCTGCGTATCCGGGGTGGACGGGACTTTAAAGAAGGAGGAAAATCCTGAAATTTTCAAGGATGATAAGATCGGCAATCAAGAAGTGTCCTATGGAATCGAGTTTACGGACTGGGAAGAGTGGTTAGGCATGGATATTGACCCTGAGTCTACGTCAAACTACCACGAGCCAGATATTATTGCACATTGCCTGTGGGAAATGAGCTTTTATGGGTATACACAAGAAGCTATCAAAAAAACAATCGATATGATCAATCGAGAAAGTGGAAAGCATGCTACAGCCTATCCACCTGAATAGTTACGAACTTTATACAGAGGGCGTTATGTTGAGCCGGACAGGATATCTTTGGATGAGGCGAATACGAGTTATAAGGTGATTTATTGTGTAGCGACGCAGGAATAATGGCCGCAAAGAGGCACAAGAAATTTGTTTTTAATAGCCGCAAAAATTCGCAAAATTCGCAAGAAAAATATTTTTTTGGTCTATTGTGTATCTTTGCGACTATATAATACTACTACTCTATGAGAACTAAATATCTAAATATGAAAGTTATTGAATATGTTGCACCATTGGGATTTGATGGACGACGGGGGTGGAGGTTGCAAGAAGATGAAGGAAGAAGAGATATTTTCAAAAAACTTGATTTTAAGCACTGAATTTGACCGATATGTTATAGAGCATCCTGAATTTGCCGAAAAAATTCCCCAAAATGCTCAAATAGTTCTTTTGCCTAAAGATGATCCAGAACTTTGTCAAAAAAACATTGAAATCGCTAAGGCACAGCGAGAACCCGGGCAGTCGGTAGTATATGCGTACATCGAAAAGGTTGCTCCCCAGATATCAAGATTGGTAAATCCGAGACTAGAGATAGCGGCTGCTTAACAGTGGCAGTGGATTCTTCAAAGAATAAAATTGGTTGATTTTAATGGCTGGATGCATTTTTAGAAAGGACACCCTGTTTTTCGGTGACTTTACGGCATTGCTGAGGAAAGTTTTATCTTGCGATAAATTATTTGCAAATTATGGACTGTTGGGATAAAATGTTAAAAAATAAAAGCGGATACCCTGAAAAGAAGACAGGTGTATTAATCTAATT
>JAYENE010000410.1:0-2219 GCA_034721935.1 Thermodesulfobacteriota bacterium | reverse complement strand
GGGGAACACTCAGGTTTAGGATTTTGAAAATTTTTTCTTTTGCGTTTTGTTTGCCAAATTGCGGTGATGTATCTGTAGTTGTATTCATATCCCCATGTTTACTTGTAAATATTCTTCTCTGTCTGCATATCATAAAGGCTTTTTTATACCCATCAGGAGATTTTCTATATCTCAATGGAAAGTAAAGAATGTAGAAACTGTTCTCCGAACAGGCTCTACATTCTCCAGCGTAGGAATGCATACCATACGAGTTCCCGCGCAGGAGAGTGGGAACGAGAAACCTCTGAACTCGTGAATGGTTACCAGATAAGTAACGAGGCTATAATTAAGGATTTCAAATACTTTTCGGCGGCCTGATGAAAATGAAAACAAATCTGGGCGTAAAATGCACTATCTTCAATAACTGAAATGGCAAATTCAAGATCTTCATCGGCCTTCTTTAACCACTCACTAACTATTTGTGAATCAGCCATAAAGAACCCTGCCTTCACGGAGAATAGTTTTTATAAATGGGTCGCCTAATTTAATTCGCTCATCAAATTCATCGGGACGGTAAACAAGCATATCAGCAGCAATATTTCGCTCGATTAACCTATCCAACTCGCGCATTCGATCAATGCCGCGCAAAGGTACGTCTTTTTTTATAATAAGGAAGTCCAGATCGTTAACCTCATCATATTCTCCCCGCCCCGCAGAACCAAACAAAATTATTTTCATAGGACGATATTTCCGAATGATCTGCCCTACAATAGTTTCTATTTCTGATGTGATTTCATTTAGTTTCACAAATAATTTATATCACGTCTTTGAGAGAAAAGCAACTTCCCGCTTTTCTTCATATTTTCGAAGTGTGAGCCCAAATTTTTTCAGGATAAAGTTGCTGGAAATGTTGCATATTTTTTTGCCCCAGTCGGATCAGAAAAATCGGAACCGGAAGCAGGGATATTGATTGGCGTTTTTCAATATCCTGTTTTGTGATAACATTCAGATGATCCTTTTTAGAGCTTGTTTTTGTAACCCATTGTATTTCTCATATACATAATTTACAGCGAATATTGTATCTGGCAGATACAAGATTTACATAATTGGCGTCAATTATTTATACAATGCGCTTTTTCCTAACAGTCTTCAGCCTATCCACCTGAATATTTACCTTAATTTCTTTGTATTTAAACCTATCTGCGTTCATCCTCCAAATGCGGACAAGTCTGTGTGAATCTGTGGCTGAATGATTAGTATTCTTTTTTGCCGCCAAACTCAAGGATGTTTTTATAAAACGGGAATCCAGGTCGGTGGGCGGGGGAGGATATGAATGGTCGTTGGGTCACGATGTGCGGCGTGGGATAGTTTTTCTTAACAACCCTTATTCGTCGAGTATAATAGTCATTATTTTAACTGTTCTGTCGTGTGTTGTCGACAAAAGGAGGGGTTATGCTAAATGAGCTCTTCGGTATTCATAGCCGGATGATTTCAAAGATTTCGTTAAATTTCAAAAGGCGCCTTTATGAAATAATAAACTGGAACCAGAGGATGATAATTATTACCGGTGCAAGAGGAACCGGGAAAACTACATTGGTCTTGCAGCATTACCTTGAGACTTACAATGATATTAAGAAATGTCTCTATATTTCAGCGGATAACCCATTAGTACTGAAAACCGGGATATATAACACGGCTCGTGAATATTTTAAGTATCATGGCGACTGCCTGATAATCGATGAGGTTCATAAGCAAAAGGATTGGAGCATTGAAGTAAAGGCGCTGCATGACGCATATCCTGACAAAAAATTCATTGTTCTCGGCAGTTCAACCTTGAATATTTTATATGAAAAAGGTGATCTTTCACGGAGAGGCGTCCTATATTCACTTCAGCTACTCTCCTTTAGAGAATATCTTGAACTAAAATATCAAAAGCAACTCCAGGGATTCTCTTTTTCTCAAATCTTGTCCGACCATATCAGTATATGCGGCAAACTTATCTCTCAGTTCAAAACCATACTTGGAGATTTTAACGATTTTTTGATGAACGGCAGCTATCCCTTTTTTCTCAATTTTTCCCAAAATGAATATTTTGACATATTATCTAACGTCATTGATAAAGTTATCTACGAGGATATTTCAACGTTAAAATCTCTGAAATCTTTTTCGAGTCTAAAATTAAAAAAATTATTGGCCTTTATAGCTATGAGCAAAATACCCCTCTTTAATATCGAATCGCT
>JAYENE010000409.1:0-2222 GCA_034721935.1 Thermodesulfobacteriota bacterium | reverse complement strand
TTGTTTAACTGGGGCCAACACGGCAAATCCTCAAACCGCGCATATTTCATTTCATCTTCTCTGTACTCAATTTCAGCATTTTTACCCCGTTGAATTCCGAAGGACAGCAAAGCGCATTCAACCGGGGGCCAGCATATTTTTTATTTATCCCAGCATGCCAGCATTTGTTTTTATTCCAGTATTTGTTTTATTTGTCTTCACCGCCTCCACCGGAAAAAATTCACAAGACGGCACCTGCTTCAAGGCAGCGGCATGAAACACAAAATCAACGCCAATCATCGCATCCCGCAGACTGCTTGAATCACGAACATTGCCGATATAGAATTTCAACTTTGAATCAGCATATTCTTTACGCATATCATCCTGCTTTTTTTCATCACGGGAAAAAATGCGGATTTCTTTAATACCGGTATCGAGAAATGCCTGTAAAACAGCATAACCAAAAGTGCCGGTTCCGCCTGTTATGAGAAGTGTTTTGCCACTGAACATAATATTTATTCCTGTTAATTTATCTTGTTATTATTTTGATTTCGCAGTTAAAATATGGCTCTCTGGTAATTCCCGTGGTTAGTATTCTATTTTAATTTCAAGAAGTTATCGTATTTTCTGCGTTTGGTGTTGAACAACTTTTTAACGCTATTATAAGGGCATATGGGGCTGTATTGAACTAAAAGCTCAATACATGCTTAAATAATGAGATTTACTGTGTAAATTTTTTAAATTCGGGCGACTCAAAAATACGAATAACGATCTGATTCTTTTGATAAAAATCGACCACGGGAATTACCAGAGAGCCTAAAATATTTCCAAAATTCTATTTTGTTGTCCTCTGGGAAAACAAATTCTGCTCAACCACTATCCTTCAAAAACCATTTAACAGTCTTTTCCAGCCCGGTTTTTAATTTTTCTCTGCATTCCCAGCCCAAAACATCTTGAGCCTTTGTGGTGTCAGAAAAATTTCTCATTACATCCCCTTGCCTTTTTTCACCATACTTCATTTTAATGTTTGAAATTCCATGATCTTCAAGCGCCGGAACCAGCAATCTGACCATTTCATAGACGGTTGTTTCATGGTTTGTAGCGATCTGAAAAGTTTCACCTGCTGCTTTTTCAACAGTCGCAGCAAGTCTCACTGCACTGACCAGATCATCAATATAAATAAAATCCCTGGTCTGCCTGCCATCTCCATATATTTCTAAATCAAGACCTTCTGCTGCCCGTTTAATGAATTTTGCCACAACACTATCTTTCTTTCCTGACAGCGGGCCATATACATTACCAAACCGCAGGCAGACGGTCTCTACACCAAATGTCCTGAAATAGGCAGAGCAATACCCTTCACCGGCAAGTTTGCTTGCCCCGTATGGCGAAACAGGATGAGGAGGCAGCTCTTCATGGATGGGAGGCTCCACTTCTCCGGCAGGAACTCCGGAAGAAGCAAAAACAAACCGTTTTACATTGCAATGGCGGGCTGCCTCAAGGTAATTCAATATTCCAAAAAGAAAAGACATAGGGGTCAGGTCCCGGTTAAATAAGTCCTTCGGAATTTAACTGGATAAATCTTCATTCTTCACACATTTATCTTTTTTTCAATTTTTGAGATTTTTCTTTCGAGCTTTTTGTCTTTTCTTATTTTATCTTTAACACGCTTGCATGCCTGGGACACGCCGGATTCTCCAATCCTGAAATAAGCGCCGATACTTTTTAGTTTTTCGTTGGTATATTTCCGGCAAAGAAACATTTTTACATTTCGGCCCAAAGCCGGTTCTTTTCCGAAAACGGATTCAACTTCATCGAATATATCTTTCAGGGATGCTTTATCAATCAATTCTTTTAAAGCCGGAAGATCTTTATCAGATTTTTTGCCCGATAAAAATTTATCCTTAATAAAGGCTATAAAATCAGGGCTGCCCAGCAGCGTCGAACTCACAACCTCATCTAATGGATTATCATATTTCTTGTTAATTATTGCGGTTACAAACTTGCGATACCCTTTTTGTGCAATTGAAACTTTTTTGCCGAAATATCCAACGAATAAAATCTCTATACAGCCATTCCAGAGGTTTTTTCTCGCCGATGTAAAATTGATAGCTCGACCACTCATATTCTTCTGGAGTTTTAACCATTTTCGCCCTGACCGGGTTTAAATGAATATATCGTGAAAGCTCTTTTGCGTATTCGTCAATATCAACGAGTATAGCTTTGTAACGCCCCTGAAACAA
>JAYENE010000408.1:0-2223 GCA_034721935.1 Thermodesulfobacteriota bacterium | reverse complement strand
TTCGCAAAAATCCTCGACATATCCATGGGTATGCCTGCGGTTTTTGCAAATCCTTATGCATCAAGATCTCAGCACATATCTTCGCAAAAAATCGCTCAACTTAGGTAATAATAAAATCGCTTAAGTTGATGACATTGAATTCAGTATTCCAAATTGAGTGGGTAATATAATATTTCCATCAAGGGAGGGGAAAATGCCCGCTTGAAAGGTAACCCTTAAGCATTGAACCCTGAACCTGTGAACGCCCATAAAAGATATAATGATTTAAACGGCTATTTAAGATCTATTTTTGGATGCAGGGTCCAAAAAATATCCATAGATGCCGGGTTTTCCTGCCCGAACAGGGATGGTACAATTTCAAAAAAAGGGTGCGTATTTTGCAATGCCCGTGGGTCGGGAACCGGCGCTCACGCAAAAGGGCTTTCAATTACAGACCAGCTTGTGAATGGAAAAGCAAGGCTTTCAAAGCGATACAAGGCAAAAAAATTTATAGCATATTTCCAGTCATTTACAAATACATATGCGCCTCTTGACAGGCTGAAAAGCCTTTACGAAGAGGCGCTTGCAGTTGAAGATATAGTTGGTCTTTCAATCGGCACGAGGCCGGATTGTGTGGATGAACCTGTTTTGAAGCTTTTGCAGGGTTATACGGAAAACTATCTTGTCTGGATCGAATACGGGCTGCAGTCTGTCCATGATTCTTCACTTTCCATTATAAACAGAGGGCATGGCTTTAAATGTTTTCAACAAGCAGTGGATGCAACAAAAAACAGGGGTATAAAAGTATGCGCGCATGTTATTTTAGGGCTTCCCGATGAAAAAAGAAGCCATATGCTTGAAACGGCAAAAGCGGTTGCGAAAATGGAAATTGATGGTATAAAGATTCATCTCCTGTATGTTGTCAAAGGAACAGAACTTGAAAAGATATACCAGCATGGTAGATACAAATGCCTTGAGCAGAAGGAATATGTCAAACTGGTTTGTGATTTTCTGGAACTTATCCCGCATAATATGGTAATCCAGCGTCTTACCGGTGATCCTCACCCTGATGAGCTTGTTGCGCCGGCATGGTCGCTTAAAAAGACAGAGACACTTACACTTATTAGAAACACACTTGAAAGACGGAATTCATGGCAGGGAAAGTCGGAGGTTAGAAGGTTAGAAGGTTAGAAGGTGAGGAAGCATGGAAAGGAAACGGGATATTAGGCATTTTAGGCATTTGGATGTTTACAGGCGTTCTTTTGATGCGGCGATGGAGCATTACCAATTTGTTAAAGCCGAAAACATAAACTCTATTCGGGCGGGATAAACCCGCCTATCGCTCTCGGCCAAATGAGGCAGTCAGAATCCCTGAAGACTTTCGTTCAGGCGAGGCAGGCGGCCCGCCCGATAAATGACGATGCTGTGGGATATCATTCCAATTTTAACAAACTGGTAATACTCCAATACGAAAGTTATGTAGGGTGCATTTTATGCACCTTTCATGGTAAATCAGTTTAACCTCTGAACCCCTGAACCTTTAAACTCTGAACCTGTGAACGAATACGAAAGGATAAATAAGCGCATGGAAAGAACATTATCTATTATTAAACCTGATGGAGTAGCTCGCGGCCTTATCGGTGAAGTGATTAAGCGATTTGAAGCTAATAATCTGAAAATCGTTGCCATGAAGATGATTTGTATGACCAAGGCACAGGCGCAAGGCTTTTATGCGGTTCATAAAGAACGGCCTTTCTTTGACAGCCTCACTGATTTTATGTCATCCGGCCCTGTTGTTGTGATAGTTCTTGAGGGCGAAAATGTAATTGAGAAATATCGTGAATTAATGGGAGCCACAAATTATAAGGAGGCAGCAGAGGGAACTATCCGGAGAGATTTTGCTACAGAGATCGAGAAAAATATTGTTCATGGTTCAGATTCACCGGAATCGGCTGACTTTGAAATCGGATATTTTTTTAACAGCTTTGAAGTATGTTAAGTGTTAGGTGTTAAGAAAATTATTAATCCTTAATCCTTGTAATTTATTTTTTATAATGCTGGCCGCTTCAAAAATCGCAGTTTCTAACTATGTAAAGTATATTACCTAAATTGAGCGGTTTTTTACTCGATCTGCACCGATCTCTTGCGCATAAAGGCTTCGCAAAAATCCTCGACATATCCATGGGTATGCCTGCGGTTTTTGCAAATCCTTATGCATCAAGATCTCAGCACATATCTTCGCAA
>JAYENE010000407.1:0-9773 GCA_034721935.1 Thermodesulfobacteriota bacterium | reverse complement strand
TTTTTATAAAAGGATTGCTCTAAGTTATTTCTTTACGCTCACTTATGTGCGAGTTTCAGCCGTTCTTAAATTTAATTGTCCGCTGCCTCAGGTTGACCAGATAATGAGTTTGTAAATTTCTGATAATTATCGCTTTGATTATGTTTTTTATTAAATATCAAAGGAAGTGGTTTATTGTCAATATCGGTTTTTATCCAGAGGCGCTTTCGGGAATAGCATTCCGAGCCGATCCAAAAAATTGTTGCGATCAAAAAAACCCCTAACCGGAAACGGTTGGGGGTTTTTTGTTTAATTCAGATTTACCTTTCTTTTTTTAGTCAATGAGCATGAACGACTGGATCCAGGGTGTCAGCAATCCATTTGTTGAGACTTTTGCCGTTGGCCTCAGCAGCAGAGGCAATTTCAGCATGAATGCTGGGAGAAATGCGCAGGGTCAACTCGTGGTAAATAGTTTACAGTTATATTTGATTTTCAGTAACAAATCTGGATAAAAAATCCGCATCTTTGGGAGATAAATTGAATTTCAGACAAGCGTCATCTACAAGCTGCTTTAAATCCTTTACATGCTCATGCTTCCGTTTTTCTGAAACCCACTTTACCGCTTTTCTCAAATCTTCCCCTTTTGGTTGAACAGTCATAGCTTAAATTCCTTTTGTTATGGATTTTAATCACGTCTCTTTTCAAGGCGTACGCCGCAAAGCACGAAATGGCGAAAGCACGAAACTATAAAAGTATTAAACCTAAATTGAGCGGTTTTTTACTCGATCTGCACCGATCTCTTGCGCATAAAGGCTTCGCAAAAATCCTCGACATATCCACGGGTATGCCTGCGGTTTTTGCAAACCCTTATGCATCAAGATCTCAGCACATATCTTCGCAAAAAATCGCTCAACTTAGGTTAAAAAACAATTGAGAGCTTTGCAAAACATCCCCTTTTGCCTATATTGAATATTTTTTAACGCTCACTCTTTCTATTATATTTTTCTATTATATTTTTCGTGCTTTCGTACCTTCGTGCTTTCGTGATAGTTTTTTTATTTATCTATTCCTTCGTGTCCTTGTGATGTAATATGCTTTTATATTTCCGGTTTTTTCTTATGAAAATCTGTGGCCTGCTCAAAATTGCAGGCAGCCGTGAAAAGTTTTTTCTCTTCAAAATGCCTGCTCATTACCTGAAGCCCGATCGGTAGGCCTGTGGATGAAAAACCGCAGGGAACCGATATCCCGGGTATTCCGGCAAGGTTTGCGGAAAGCGTGAATATGTCGGATAAATACATTGTAAGAGGATCGTCAATCTTTTCCCCTATCTTGAAAGCAGGAGTCGGCGCCACAGGGGACAGTATCAGGTCGCATGATTTAAAGGCGTTTTTAAAATCCTCCATGATCAATGTCCGCACCTGGGAAGCCTTTTTGTAATATGCATCGTAATATCCGGATGAAAGGGAGTATGTGCCAAGTATGATGCGTCTCTGAACTTCTGCGCCGAACCCTTTTGTTCTTGTGGATCTGTACATATCGATCAGGCTCTTTTTCTCTTTATCTCTAAACCCGTACTTTACGCCGTCGTACCTTGCAAGGTTTGAGCTTGCCTCTGAAGGGGCTATGATATAATAGGCTGCCACGGCATATTTTGTGTGAGGCAAAGTGACTTCAATGCATTTTGCTCCCAGGCCCTCAATCACTTTGACGGCATTTTTAATTGCAGAAGAAACCTCTAAATCGAGCCCTTTTGTCTCGTTATATTCCTTTGGAATGCCGATAGTCATCCCGCTTAAGCCCTTGTTTGAAAAAGATGTATAATCCGGCACATCTTCAGGCACGGATGTGGAATCTGCTGGATCGTAACCTGCAATAGCATTCATAAGCAAAGCGCAATCCAAAACATCCTTTGCAAGCGGGCCGATCTGATCAAGGGAGGATGCAAATGCAACAAGACCGAATCGCGAAATCCTTCCATACGTGGGTTTCATCCCGACAACTCCGCAATGAGAGGCTGGCTGGCGTATCGATCCTCCGGTATCAGAGCCAAGGGAGCCAAGGCACATATCGGCTGCGACCGCCGCGGCTGATCCACCGCTTGACCCGCCGGGAACACATGTTAAGTCCCACGGATTGCGGGCTGTTTTCATGCCTGAATTCTCCGTGGATGATCCCATGGCAAATTCATCCATGTTTGTTTTCCCCACGATTACGGCCCCAGCCTCTTTAAGCTTTTTTATGACAAAGGCATCATACTGGGGCATAAAATTATCAAGTATCCTTGATGCGCAGGTTGTGCGCAGCCCCTTTGTACAGATAATATCCTTTACAGAAAGAGGAATCCCTGCCAGCGGCAAAATATTGCCCCTGGATATCTCTTTATCTGCAAGCTCTGCCTGCGTTATAGCTGTTTCAGCGGCAATTGTAATATAGGCGCCTACCTTTTCCTCAACAGATTCGATCCGCTCCAGAACAGCTCTAATCAGCTCCTGGGAGGATATCTCTTTTTTCCTTAAAAGACCGGAGGCTTCATGTATTGTAAGTTCATGTAGTTTCATATCACCCTATCACCTTTGGAACTATAAAATTTCCGTCCTCTTTTTCAGGGGCATTTGCAAGGGCTTTATCTGCGCCCATAGATTCTTTTACCTCGTCTTCCCTGAAAGCATTGGACAGAAAAATGGCATGAGAGGTTGGAGCTATGCCTTCAGTGTCAACACTGTTGAGAGTATCAACATATTCAAGTATATCGCCTATCTGATCCGCAAACCTGTTAATAGAGTCTTCATCCATATTAAGACGGGCAAGATCCGCCGTGTAAATAACTTCATCTTTGGTTATTTTCATGATACTACCTTTTAAAGTATTTTTAAAACAGAAAACAGGAGTCAGAAGACAGAAGGTAACTGGTTAATAGGCACAGAGGCACAAAGTTGGGAACCCCTTTAGAAATCTTATATATTTCAGTAATTAAAGTCATTGATTTTTGCCAAATAAGCAGATCCCTATATGTTTTCATTTTTTCTTTGTGCCTTTGTGCCTTTGTGCCTACCTGAATAGTTACTTTTGAACAACTATCGGTCTATATTTATCTTTTTTCAGCCTGCTTAAAATATCACCGGCATCTTCTTTGTTTTTAAAATCCCCTATCCTGATCCTGTGCCAGGCGCCCCTCCCTGGTATCTTCGCCAAAACCGTATATGCCTGATACCCTTTTTTCTTTAACATTTCCGCCATCTCAGCGGCAGCCTTCATATCTTTTAAAGAAGCCACCTGAATCGTAAAACCAGCGCCTGCCGCAGTAGGGGCGGGTTTACCCCGCCCGAATTCATTCAGCGGGCGGGATAAACCCGCCCCTACTTTTGCCTTTTTTTGAGGTGATACTGTTTTTTTGGGCACAGTCGGCTTAACTTTATGCCGCACACTCGGCCTGGTCTCTTTCAACGCCTCATAAAAGCCTAATTCCATTTTAGCGCTTGCAGGGTCCCTGCCGATTTTAAACCGCCCTTGCCCCTCTTTAATAACAGCCTCTTTCAAGGCAATCAGTTCCTTTTGAATGTTTTCAATATCAAACTTTACAGGGGCCGTCCCCCTCCCCACAAAAATGCCTAACACAAACATCCATGCGGAAGCAAAAAATATCAAACAGATCCATTTTCCAGTCCCTTTATCCATAAACCAAAAAGATTTTTTTCTCTCTGATGTCTTTTTTGTCATTGGTTACTCGTTACTGGTTACCCCCCCCTTTTTTTTTAGTCCCCCCTCAAGGGGGGATTTAGGGGGGGGTGTTGCTGGTTGCTGGTTACTGGGTTTTCAAATAAGCAGAATACCTTAACCCTGGCCCAGACCGGACACATCGGCTTAAACTATCTGATTCTTCGGTTCCAACGAGAAGCAGACTTTATCAGTCAAGCTGTTGCATAGCGCCAGGGCAGGCTTTAGGCACTTTAGCTCACTTTAGGCACTTTACCCCTCACATCTTTTCAGGCGCGGACACGCCAAGCAGGGTGAGGCCGTGTCTAATGACCTTTTTTACAGCAACAACAAGATACAGCCGCGCGGCGGTCAATAATAGATCATCGGTTAACACCCTGTGCTTATTATAATAGGCATGAAAAGAGGATGCAAGATTCATAAGATAAAATGTTATGCGATGAGGCTCCATAAACTCGGCGCTTAATCTTACTGTCTCCAGGTAGCTGCCTAAGCTTTTAATCAGATTAATTTCCTCCGGCTCTTCTAACATGGCCATTGCCTTCTCATCCCAGCCTGCACCCTCTATCCCTTTTTCACGCCCCTTTCTTATAATGCTCGATATCCTGGCATGAACATATTGTACATAAAAAACAGGATTCTCATTTGTCTTTTTCTTTGCAAGTTCCAGGTCAAAATCAAGTGGGCTTTCATGATGACGCGTCAGAAAAATAAACTTTGCCGCATCGGCTCCAACCTCATCTATTACATCCTTCAAGGTAACAAATTCACCGGCCCTTGTTGACATTGCTACAGGCTCTCCGCCCCGCAAGAGATTTACAAGCTGAACCAAAATTACATCAAACCGGTCCTTGCTGTATCCGGCCGCCTCTATTGAGGCTTTTATGCGCGGGATATAACCGTGGTGATCCGCCCCCCATATATCTATTACACGCTCAAACCCGCGGTCAAACTTGTCTTTGTGATATGCAATATCAGACGCAAAATATGTGGTCTGGCCATTATTACGGACAACCACCCTATCCTTTTCATCTCCAAACTCCTTTGTCTTAAACCAATGCGCCCCGTCCTTTTCATATATAATATTCTGTTTGCGAAAATCGTTTAAAACCTTATCAACCTTGCCGGAGTCATAAAGGCTCTGTTCGCTGAACCAGTTATCAAACTCCACGCCAAAGGATTTAAGATCATCCCTGATGCCGGCAATGATCTGTTTTGCGGCAAATTGCGCGCAATAAAGCACAGCCTCATCTTCCCTCTGATCAATGAGGGCAGACCCTTTATCCTCCCTTATCTGCCCTGCGAGATCACGTATGTAGTCTCCCTGATAACAGTCGTCCGGAAATTCTATGTCTTCTCCCAACAACTGCCTGTATCTGAGAAAAACAGATCTCCCAAGGGTATTTATCTGCCTGCCGGAGTCATTTATATAATACTCCTTTTCAACATCATATCCGCAAAAAAGTAAAATGTTTGCTACAGCATCTCCGACCGCGGCCCCGCGTCCATGCCCCACGTGCAGCGGCCCGGTTGGATTTGAGCTTACAAACTCTACCTGAATTTTTCTTCCCCTGCCGATATCTGATGCGCCGTACCTGTCATCTTCTTCATGAATCCTGCGCAAAACAGGATGCCAGGACAGGCTGTTTATGAAAAAATTAATAAAGCCCGGCCCTGCTATCTCTGTTTTTGCGATTATCTCTTCTTGATCGTCGATATTTTTTATTATCGCCTCTGCAATCCTTTTGGGCTGCATCTTCTGAACCGATGCCATAACCATAGCAATATTAGTTGAAAAATCTCCGTGGGCTTCAATCCTGGGCGCTTCCACCTCGACATCCGGAAATTTAGACGACGGCAGATCCCCTTTTTCATGCGCATTTAACGCTGCTTTAAGTATCAGATTTTTTATCTTTTGCTTCATTTTTCCTCTTTATTCACCACGCAACCTGTAACCAGATTTCACGCTCAAGTCAAGACGTTAAAAAAACGTAACCGTTCACGGTTCAGATGTTCAAGATACCTGGTTCCCATGCTCCAGCGTGGGAATCCATATACATGTTACAAAATATCGTAAGCGTTCACGGGTTTAAAGGTTCAAGGTTCAGAGGTTCAAGGTTCTGGGTTAAGGTAACCCTGAACGGTGAACCCTGAACTTGTGATCGCTTACAGAAATAGGCGCCACCTTTAATATTTGCGCGTCGAAAGTTCGACATAAGCCAAGCTTAATTATTGTTTGTAAATCGCAGGGTGCGTTTTACGCACCAAAAACATTCCATTTTGCCCATCAAGTATTTTATCATTCGTTCATTCAGATGATATGTATGCCGTTGATGGTGCATAGAATGCACCCTGCCTGGCTACCTCTTGCCTTTACCCATAAATGTTGAGACATATTTTTATCCTTAATTAACAATTAGTTATTAACAATTGATTATTTGTTTTATGTTTTTATATTTATGCCCAAAAAGGCAATAATAATAGTTAATAATCAATTGATAACTGTTAATTGCTAATAGAGAGACAAACTTATGGGTAAAGAGCAGGGCTACCTGGCTCTTTCGAATTTCCGATTTCAAGTTTCAAGCCGTAAACGGCTACAAAATATCTAATCCGTGTGTGGGAACGGAGCATTACCAATTTGTTAAAGCCGAAAACATAAACTCTATTCGGGCGGGATAAACCCGCCCCTACGAAATTTGATGCACGTAACCCGTAGGGGCGGGTTTACCCCGCCCGCCATCGCTCTCGGCCAAATGAGGCGGTCAGCATCCCTGAAGACTTTCGCTCAGGCGAGGCGGGCGGCCCGCCCGATAAATGACGATGCTGTGGGATATCATTCCAATTTTAACAAACTGGTAATATACTCCCTGTGGGAACGGCTTTGGTATGCATTCCCACGCTGGAGCGTGGGAACGAGAAAAAGCTTTCCTTTTCCTGTTCTTTTGAGTAAGATTACCTGGTTCCCATGCTCCAGCGTGGGAACGAGAAACCCTGAACCTTTGAACCCTGAACCTTTGAACGGTTACAATAATAGAATATGACTGGCTCTGCACATAAACTATCTTCATACAGGGAGAAACGACGCAAGGCAAAAGAAAACAGGTGCCATTGCTGCGGCAAAAACCCGCCTTTTTGCTGGCAATGCAGATGTGGTTTCAGTATATGCCAGGACTGCATGTATGAAAATATATGGGGCATGTCATGCAATGCAATAACCTGGCAGTGTCCTGACTGCGGGAGACAGAATGGATTCGGCAATCAGTGACTAAGGATTTTATAAAGAATTATATGGAGGATTATTGTGTATTCAAAAATACTTATTCTTCGCTTTCCAAAAACAGTGGTTCATCAGCCCATAGTATGCGACCTTGTGAAAAAATATGACCTTACCTTTAATATTCTTAATGCTACGATATTGCCCAGGAAAGAGGGGGTTATGGTTCTTGAATTGTCTGGAACCAGAAAAAATTTCAAGGATGGTATAAAATATCTCAAATCTCATGGGGTTCATGTTAAGAATGCATCTCAGGAAGTAAAGCGGAACAATAAAAAATGTATACACTGCGGGGTATGCACCGCTGTTTGCCCGACAGGAGCCCTTTCCATTCAACGGCCTGAAATGTTAGTTGTGTTTGATCAGCAAAAATGCAGTGTATGCGAGCTTTGTATAAGCGCATGTATCACAAGAGCGATGGAGGTTCGCCCGGCAACCAACACATTTTTTACATGAAGAAATTAACAGCAATCGCCATAAGCGGTGGCATAGATTCTCTTGCAGCAGCCTGTCTATTAAAGAAGCAGGGCCACAAAGTCATTGGAATTCACTTTACCACAGGATATGAAACTGAACCTGTAAATATAATTTCTCATATCGCAGATAATCTGAATATAAAGATTGAGATCTTAGACTGCCATAAAGAATTCAAGCAAAAGGTTGTAGATTATTTTATTCAATCCTACCTAACCGGTCAGACTCCCAATCCATGCCTGGTATGCAACCCGTTAATAAAATTCGGGACAATGCTTGAATTTGCCCGCGGCCTTGGCGCATCCTGCCTTGCCACAGGTCATTATGCCAGGATAACAAAGGACAAACATGGCAGATTTCATCTTTTAAAAGGGGTTGACCTGAAAAAAGACCAGTCTTATTTTCTTGCTTTTATGTCACAGAAACAGCTTGCCAGCGCCTGTTTTCCGCTCGGCATGATGACAAAGACAGAAATAATAAAACTGGTAAGGGAGCATGAACTGGATCATTTTATAAAGCAGGAGAGCCAGGATATATGCTTTATTAAGGGGAAAACCTATGGGGAATTCATTGCTCTCCAAAAAAGTTTCATACCGCAACCAGGTCTTATAGAAGATATTGACGGCAATATAATAGGAAAACATAAAGGGCTGCATCTTTTTACCATAGGCCAGAGACGCGGCATAGACCTCCCCGCTTCTGAGCCTTATTATGTTGTTAGAATAGACAGAAAGCAAAACCGGCTTGTTGTTGGATTTAAAGACAGTTTAATCACATCAGAATGCAGGGTGGCGGGCATAAACTGGATAAATAAAGAATCCCGCGCTGGCGGGATTAAAGTTTATACACGTGTGAGATACCGCCACAAAGCTGTTTTATCCACCCTGTTTCCAGACCGCGACAATAAGGCAATCGTCAGGTTTGAAAACCCTCAATCCGCGATAACTCCTGGTCAGGGGGCTGTATTTTATCGCGGCAATGAAGTTCTTGGCGGCGGATGGATCACAAATTGATATTTAATTTCACAACTTTGGGCTGCAAAGTAAACCAGTGCGAATCTGAAGCCATGGCTCAATATTTGACAGAAAATGGATGGAGCGCTGCGCGCAGCAAAGAAAATGCAGATCTGTTCATAATCAATACATGCACTGTGACCCAAAAAGCATCCAGGCAGTCAAGGCAGGCTGTTCGCAAGGCAATTAGATCCAACCCAAACGCATACATAGTTGTTACAGGTTGTTATGCCCAGATAGAACCTGATGAAATTAAAAAGATAAATGGTGTGCATTATATTATAGGTCATGCTGATAAGCATAAAATTCCTGAAAAGATGATATTTAGAATGGCAGAACATATTCCTTTGCCTGAATTCGGTCCTTTGTTGATATGGAGCGATATCAGCCAGGAACCAGAGTTCCGCTCAATGCCGGTAACTGGATTCGCAAACAGAACAAGACCCTTTATTAAAATACAGGATGGCTGTGACAGCTTTTGCACATACTGTATTGTGCCTTATACGCGTGGACCAAGCCGGAGCATGCGCCCGGAAAAGGTGTTGGATAACATTAACCTTTTAAAAAGCTCCGGATATCGAGAAGTAGTTCTTTCAGGGATACATCTTGGCCGTTATGGACTCGATCTTGTTTTGCCAACCACCCTGATTGACCTGTTAAAACAGATAAAATTTTTGCGGCCAATTGATCGTGTGCGCCTTAGCTCAATAGAACCAAATGAACTTACTGAAGATATTATAAAAATAGTGGCTGAATCCGATATTTTTTGTCATCATTTTCATATTCCTTTGCAAAGCGGAGATGATCTAATCTTAAAAAGAATGCACAGGCATTATTCACGGTCTTTTTTCAGAGACATGGTGATTAGAATTCATGAAATGGTTCCAGATGCTGCAATAGGTGTTGATACTTTGATAGGATTTCCAGGCGAAACCGAGAAGGCCTTTGAAAATACATATTCATTAATAGAAAAATTACCCGTAACCTATCTGCATGTTTTCCCGTTTTCCGGGCGCAAGGGTACGCCTGCAAACAGCTATCCGGACCAAATCTCTCCGGATATTATCAAAACAAGATGTCAAAAAATGCGAGAACTTGGAAATAATAAGAAAATGGGGTTTTATAAAAAATTAATCGGGGAAAAGGCGGAAATCTTAATAGAAGGCACACGATCAAAATCTACAGGCCATTTAAAAGGAATAACTTCAAACTATGTTCCTGTTTTTGTAAATGGTAAAGATAATCTGAAAAATCATATTGTTCAGGCCAGGATTGATAAGTTGTATGGCAACAAGGCTGTTTTTGGCAGACTCTTA
>JAYENE010000406.1:0-2224 GCA_034721935.1 Thermodesulfobacteriota bacterium | reverse complement strand
TGACCTTGTCGTCAAATTGCTTTATGGATGCGGTCTCAGGCTTTTTGAATGTTTGAATCTCCGTGTACATTGTATGAATTTAGACGCCGGAATAGTGACAGTTCATGATGGTAAAGGCCAAAAAGACCGAACCGTGCCTTTACCGGAAACACTTCTCTCAGAGCTCCGCGAACACCTTGAGTTATTAAAAAAACTGCACGAAAAGGATCTTAAAAATAAATATGCAGGTGTGTTTCTCGTTAATGCTTTAGAGGAAAAATATAAAAACGCGGCCAGGGAGTTTATCTGGCAATGGTTTTTTCCTGCCAAACAATTGACAAGAGAGAAAAAGACAGAGGAATACCGGCGATATCATTTGCATAAAACCCATGTTCAGAAAGCGATAAAACGCGCAGTCAATAAGGCCAAAATACCTAAACGCGCCACAGCTCATACATTTCGCCACAGTTTTGCAAGTCACCTCTTGCAGGCCAATTATGATATCCGGACGATTCAGGAATTGCTGGGGCATAGCGATGTTAGAACAACGATGATTTATACACATACGATTAAGAGTCAGACTATTAAAGAAGCAAAAAGTCCTCTTGATTTTTAGGAGGTTTTTCACCCGCCCAGAATCTGGATTCAGACTCCTTTAATTTTCATTTGTTTAAAGACTTATTTTTTCTTTGAAATGATGACGTACCTGCTGGTTACACCGATTATCTTTTTCTTTTGCATGGCGGATACTACATTTGCCTTAAAACGCTCTGAGGAGAGTGGGGCCTGAAAAATATGGGTTTCCTGTTTAGGGGGGTATGACATATGCTCCTCCCAGCCGCTTTGACCTAAAATGCGAAGGTAATCATTGATTAAAATCGAATTCACCCGGGTCTCATTTTTGGCAGGGGTGTTTTGGAAATCGCGCCCGCCCGCCTCGCCTGAGCGAACGCCTTGAGCGGCGCTGGTGACCGCCTCCTTTGGCCGAGAGCGATGGCGGGCAGGCCAGTCAGCATTGATAAATGCCATCTGTGTGTTCTTTTTTGCGTTCAGGTGTGCCAGGGCAAAAAAGCTTTTTAGAAATTTTAGATATTTCTCTTTTGACATTCCTGATATGCCATCAGGATCGTAATTGTTTGATTGCTTTTTAAAATAAGGCGGACCTGCCCGCCATCGGCTTCGCCTTCAGGCGAGGCGGGCGGGTCAAAAATAATCAGATCAGGTTTGGTTTTACCTTTTATCGGCCATTTTAAATTGGTGATATCCAGAAACATAGGTTCAATTTCCGGTCGTGTATCCGGCCGATCGTCCATGTCAAAGCTCCAGCATTTCCGGTTAAACGCGAGGCAGGTGTTAGCCACCACTCCACCACCTGCCATGGGATCAAACACCAGATCGCTTTGATCTGAAAAATAATACAGGATGTGTGCAATCATTTGGGCCGGGATTCGACCGGGCCAATCGTCTCCGAAACGTTTATCACAATCATTCCAGTTCCACAGATCCCATGTCCGCAGTCCCCAGTTAAGCGCCTTGAATCGTTGAAGATCGTCTTTGCCTTCTAAGGCAATGGACCAGACGATGGGTTCTGGCCACCTATGCTTTTCAGCGACTTGAGGGACTGTGAAACCTTTCGTCAGATCGGTATTTAGAACATTTGCCAATGTTGGCATTTTTTCTAAATGCTTCGATACCGTTCTTTATATAATACCTAATCTGGTTCCGATCCTTTCTTGAGGGATACTATTCCGGTGCATATGGAAAATCTTTAGATCCATTTCCAACTCGGTTGATGCTCTTAAATCGGCGATATAGGAATCTACTGCCTGCCTTGAACGACCGATTGCCTGCCCGATCTCAAAAGATGTCAAAGAGGATTGTTTTCATATGCCCGTCGAGCCGTCGTTCTTGCTTCTTCCTCGGTTAACTGGAGAGGGCCTATAGCCTTTTTCGCTGCATAGAGGAGGGGATCAACACCATCCAGCGTTATAATGTGGACCGGTATTTCGGTTGCGCCGATCTCCTTGTATGCATGCCAGCGGTGGTAACAACTTATGGGACGTTCGCGCAGAACGTTCACAACTCCAACACAATGTCATTGATATCCGGTTTTACCCTTGTTGACAGCATTCGTGTCACGCAAGAGTTTGTCACTTCAAGATATCTGGCCACATCAGCGCCGGAATAGCCAAGTTCTCCGACTCCGATCCACGACATTGCCCGCCTGGCTTGCGCTGCTATGTTT
>JAYENE010000405.1:0-2229 GCA_034721935.1 Thermodesulfobacteriota bacterium | reverse complement strand
TTTCTCCAGACACACACCCACGAACACAGATTTTCATTATATTGTCTGTGCCTGCCCCGTAGATCCGGAAGATTGTACTGGGGTGCGTCTGTGGCTTAAAACAAAGGAGGAACTAAATGGCACAATTAAAAAACTTTTTTGCAACACGTTGGGGGATTATAGGGGTAGGAGCATTTATTGGGACTATTGCCGCGCTTTTGCAGAAGCTGGGAAATCCCGGAAACATGGGTATTTGCGTGGCCTGCTTTGAGAGGGATATCGCAGGTGCGTTGGGGCTTCACCGTGCGGGAGTAGTCCAGTACATGAGGCCTGAGATTATCGGGTTTGTTCTGGGCTCATTGGTTGCCGCCTATATTTTTAAGGAATTTCGACCAAGAACAGGATCGGCGCCTATTGTCAGGTTTGTTCTGGGCGTTTTTGCCATGATCGGGTCTCTTGTTTTCCTGGGATGTCCGTGGCGGGCTTTATTGCGTTTTGCCGCTGGTGACGGGAATGCAATTTTTGCATTGTTAGGACTCATAAGCGGTATCTGGATAGGCACTCTTTTTCTAAAACGCGGATATAACCTGGGGCGTGTTCAGAAGACATACACCTCGGCAGGATGGTTATTGCCTTTGACCATGCTCGGTTTTCTAATACTGATGCTGATTTTTCCACATATCGAAGGACAGGGCAAAAGCGGGGTGCTATTTTACAGTCTAAAAGGTCCCGGCGCTATGCATGCTCCCCTGATCATATCTCTTGCCGTAGGTCTCGCAATAGGATTTGCCGCCCAGAGAAGCCGTTTTTGTACTATGGGCGCGTTTAGGGATTTGATTCTGTTTCGACAGACCCACCTTTTCCTGGGACTTCTTATGGTTGTTATCTTTGCTTTCATAACGAATCTGATTGTTGGACAATTTCAACCAGGCTTTGCCGGGCAGCCGGTGGCCCATACCATGCAAATCTGGAACTTTGGCGGGATGGTTCTGTCAGGGCTTGCTTTTGCTCTGGCTGGAGGATGTCCTGGACGGCAGCTTTTTCTGGCAGGTGAAGGTGACGGCGATGCAGCGATCTTTGTGTTTGGTATGATTGCAGGAGCAGGTTTTGCTCATAATTTCGGTCTGGCCAGTTCGCCAAAAGGGGTTGGACCACATGGTATTGCGGCAGTTATTATCGGCCTTATAGTCTGTTTGTTTATTGGTTTTACGATGAGAAAAAGAGTAAGCTAAGGCTGCCTTTTTCCCATAAGTGTCGAGGCATTTTTTTGTCCTTAATTAACAATTAGTTATTAATCCGCCAAAGCGCTCTGGCGGAATTATTGATTATGCCTGGTTCCCATGCTCCAGCGTTGGAACCCATATGGTATGCGTTCCCACGCTGGAGCATGGGAACGAGAAAAAAGATTTCTCCCTTATGGTCGAAATGACAAAAAGAGGGGGTTTTCGTTCAGGCACTAATTAACAATTAGTTATTAATCCGCCAAAGCGCTCTGGCGGAATTATTGATTATTTGTTTTATATTTTTATATTTATGCCCAAAAAGCCAATAATAATAGTTAATAACCAATTGATAAGTAACTTCTCAACAAGTTCGGGCAATAGCATCTACCCTGTTTTTGTCAATTAGTTGGTCGAGTGATGAGAAATCTCTCGTAGGGGCGGCTTTACGCCGCCTGCCGAGTCGATTCGGGCGGGCCCCTACGGCTGTAATTCCGAATATTGCCAGAGGTTATTGAGAAGTTACATTGATAACTGTTAATAACTAATGGAGAGATAACAAAGAGTAAGCTAAGGAGGTAAAATTATGAGTATAATTGTTGATGCCGGAGGACTCTCCTGCCCCCAGCCGGTCTTGATGACACTGGATAAGATCAAGGAGATACAAAAAGGGGAAATACTAATAAAGGTGGATACAGATACCTCAAAAGAGAATGTGAGCCGGGCTGCACAAAGCCAGGGCTGGGAGATTGCTGATGTTCAGGAGGATGAAGGAGGATATCAGATTACAGTTAAGAAGGATTGAGGGATTGGAAGAATAAATTAAAAGATGAACGTCCAACATCGAACGTCGAATAATGATGTCGCTTCGCTATTTAAAATATTTTAAAATCGAATAAAGAAAACCAGAAATTTACAAACTCATTATCTGGTCAACCTGAGGCAGCGGACAATTAAATTTAAGAACGGCTGAAACTCGCACATAAGTGAGCGTAAAGAAATAACTTAGAGCAATCCTTTTATAAAAAGC
>JAYENE010000404.1:0-9802 GCA_034721935.1 Thermodesulfobacteriota bacterium | reverse complement strand
CACATTTCAGGCGCCGATGCATCCCGCCTGACTGCGTTGCGAAAATTCTGAATATGCTTGATATTCATGCTTTTTCGCGCCTTGTCAGCCGAGCGCCTCAACACCTGAAATTGCGAACTTATTTTTTCCGAACCCTTAACCGGGAACCGTGAACGTTGAACCGCTCAACCAAAATAATCATATATGGAAACTGTCCCTTAAAGTCAAGGCCAAAGCTTTATTTGAAGATTTCCTGATTTCACGAAAGTTCGTAACACTTTAGCTTTTTGAAAATAAATGCGCTTCAGGTATAATCAAATTTAAACCAGGAAAAACTCACGAATAAGAAATCGTAAAGAAAGAACTTGCCATAACTATAAAGAAATAGTGGTAACTTAACCAAAGAATTAGACAAAAATGGCATTTTAAACCTAATTCTTTCTTAACGATTTCTAATTCCTTCAAACAGTTTCCTGCTTTAAAATCTGATCACACCCGAAGCTTGATTTCAGATGGTTGGTTGCATAACGCTAAAGTATTACGAAAATTCTTGTTTTTTTAAATGCAACATATAGTGGCTAAATTAAAAACAACACAATATAAAATAATTATGCATAGTTATAGATAAAAAATATATAATTATGTATAATTATATTGACTTAATTATAAATTTAAACAATTTTTGTAACTTCTAAATAAGTTCGGGCAATAGCATCTACCGAAGTTTTGTCAATTAGTTGGTCGTGTGATGAGAAATCTCTCGTAGGGGCGGCTTTACGCCGCCTGCCGAGTCGATTCTGGCGGGATAAACCCGCGCCTGCGGCTGTAATTCCGAATATCGCCAGAGGTTATTGAGAAGTTGCCAATTTTTAAAAAACGCAATACAGCTTTGGAACCGTGAACATAAAATCAATCAGTCGTTACATAGTTCATTGAAAAAACTGTGAACTGTGAACCGACAACCGTAAACGGTTACAAATTTATTTATAGACAACTATATCTATGGGCAGGAATTCCTTAAAAAAAATTAGAGAATCTCTTCTGATGAGCAAATCCGAACTCGCCAGAAAAGCAAATGTTTCGCCGATTACTATTACCCGCATAGAAAAAGGCATGAAGTGCCGAATGGAAACCAAAAGAAAAATTATTTTAGCATTAGGCTATAGTCTTTCTGATAACAAAAAGATATTTGGCAGTTAAGAGCATATTATGTTTTTCAGGAAAAAATCACATCTTGTCGGTCTGGACATAGGTTCCAGGGCTTTAAAAGCCGGCGAAATTGTTGAAATAAAAAGCGGGTATAGCCTGCAGCGTTTTGGAATGCTGGATATTGCTTATGGCGCTATTGAAGAAGGGGTTATTAAGGATGCCGACAAGGTTGCCGCTTCGATCCGTAAACTCTTTGACGAAAATAGTTTCAAGACACAGAATGTCGCCGTGTCAATCGGCGGCTACTCTGTAATTGTTAAAAAAATCAGCGTTCAAACAATGACGGAAGAGCAATTTCAGGAATCTATTAATTCCGAGGCAGAGCAGTATATTCCGTTTGATATAAGCGAGATTAATCTTGATTACCAGATGCTTGGAGAAGCTGAAAACAACCCTAATCAGATGGATGTGCTTCTTGTCGCGGTCAAAAAGGAGGTTATTAACAGCTATGTTGATCTTATTCAGATGGCCGGACTTAATCCCTGTGTAATGGATATCGATGCTTTTGCGCTGCAAAATATCTTTGAACTAAATTATGCATTAGAAGATGAAAACGTCGCTCTTATTGATATTGGCGCCAGCAAGACCTCGTTGAATATACTGAAGGGTAATTCTTCGGTATTCATAAGAGATGTGGCGTTTGGATGTGGCCTGATAAACAGAAAAATCGTTTCATTTATTGATTGTTCATACGAGGAAGCCGAGCAGTTTAAATACGGCGATCAGCCGGACAGAATTTCCCCTAACGATGTAAAAGAAATTATTTCATCGGTGGCAGATGACTGGTGCAATGAAATAACGGAAGCGCTTGACTTTTTTTATTCTGCAAACCCCGATGATCAGATAAAAAGGATTGTACTGAGCGGTGGAGGGGCTTACATTAAGGAATTTCGTGAACTTCTCGCTATAGAAACATCATCTGAAGTGGAAATAATTAATCCTTTTAAAAATATTCAAATAGATGAAAAAAAATTTGATATTTCATACCTTGGACGGATAGCCCCTCAGGCCGCCATCAGCATGGGCCTGGCAATTAGAAAAATTGATGACAAATGATACGAATTAATCTTCTGCCATTTCGCGCTGCACGTAAAAAGGAGAATATACGACGTCAAATCTCTATTTTTCTACTCTCTTTTTTATTAGTTGGCGTGACTATAATTTATTATAATATAAGCCTGAACAGTAAGATTCTGGATCTGAACACCAGGACAGAGAAAATAAAAAAGGAGCTGGTCAAATATAATAAGATCAATAGTGAAATAAAATTGATCAAAAAAAAGTTGGAACTGCTGACAAAGAAGACAGGTGTCATTAAAAATCTTGAACTGAGTCGTGAAGATTCCGTCCGTTTGTTAGATGTCATGACCAGGATGGTTGTTGAAAAACGGATGTGGTTAAACATGCTGGGAACAAAAGAAAAAACCGTCAATATTAAGGGGGTTGCTTTAGACAATAAAACCGTGGCCGATTTTATGACACGTCTTGAGGACTTGGAGCTTTTTAAGAAGGTGGAATTGAAAACCACGAAACAATACAAATTTAAAAAAAGTATAAATCTGAAAAGTTTTGTAATTACATGTGAAAGCTGAAGCTGCCTTTGCTAGAGCTGAAGCTGCCTTTAGCTATTGGCTAGTGGCTAATAGCTAAAGGTGTGTTAACTTTGCAGGTGGGGTAAAAAAATAGATGAAAAAGATTAAAATATCATTGGAAGCGCTTTCGCCTGTTTTTGAAAAGGTCGAAAAAATTTCAAAAGCGCAAAGGATGATGATATATTTCGGCGCCATAACGATCTTGATAGGCGCTTTTGTATATTTTTCTTATCTCCCCAAATACAAGACAGTCGACAAATTAAATCAAGATTATGATAAGCTTGAGCAACAGCTTGCTTCAGCTAAAAGAAATGCAATGCAATTAGGTAAATTCCGAAACAATATGAAAAAGGCGGAAAAGGATTACAGGCGTGTAACGAAAGCATTGCCGCAAAAACAGGAAATACCGGATTTGCTGGAAAGCATTTCACAAGCAGGCAAGGTTGTCGGCCTGGAGTTTCTTCTGTTTCAGCCAAAAGCGGAAATAAACAAGGATTTTTATGCTGAAATTCCTGTATCAATTCAGGTGGCGGGCAACTATCACAATGTTGGGCTTTTTTTTGACAAGGTCGCAACTTTGCCAAGAATTGTTACTATACAAGCAATAAAGATGACCCCGCTGAAGGGTGGCGACAAGCTCATTACTTCATGCAGCGCTGTCACTTACAAGTTCATCGATGAAGCTCCTCCTGAAAAGTCAGGGAAAAAGAAAAAATAGAACGGCAACCGTTCAGGGTTCAGAGGTTCAAGGTTCAAGGTTAAACTGATTTAGGGGGCATGATATATGCTTCCCTAAAGGAAAGCTTCAAACGAAGCAATGAATTGAAATAATTGCGCTATTAAAAATAAATGTAGCGCCATACAAAAAAGTAACCTGTTGATATTATAAGAATAAAATTTTAAAATCGCAAAGATGGATCAGGTTCACAGTTCCACGGTTCACGGTTAAAAGCCGGCTATCCCTGAACCCTGAACCCTGAACCTCTGAACCTCTGAACTTCTGAACCCTGAACTTCTAAACCCTGAACCCTGAACCCTGAACCCTGAACGGTTACAAAAAAACTTATGTTTAAATATTTTTTATCTACATGCTTATTATTTTCTGTTTTCCTGGTTTTGAGTTGCGGAAACCAGGCCGAACCGCCACGTCAACCAAAAGTGATCACTAAAAAGCTTATTATTAAAAAGGATATCAGCGCTTCTAATATTTCCAAGCCAAAAATTGAAAAGACAATCAAGGAGCCTGTGGCTTTATCAAGTCCAAAACCGGATAAGGCTGGTAAAGAAATAATGATTTTAAAACCTGAGCCGGTTGCCGCTGAAACCAGGCTTTACAATCCTGAAGGAAAGATTGACCCGTTTGCTCCTTTATTCAGAGAAGAAAAACTGGCTGTCAGGGATGGAGAGACCATGGAAACGGGGAAAGCAGGGATATGCATTCCGCATACTCCTCTGCAAAGGGCGGATTTAAGCCAGTTGAAGCTTACAGGAATAATTTGCGCATCAAGCGGAAACAGGGCAATGGTGGAAGAGGCTTCCGGCATGGGATATGTTATTAAAAAAGGCGCATTTATCGGAATAAATTGCGGCAGGGTCACACAGATATTAAAAGACAGGATAATTGTCGAGGAACCGTTGCTGCCTGTTGAGGATGTGGAGAAGGATTCTGTGTACGATGTTGATGGTAAAAGCTTTTTTATAACCGAAATTGACGGTAAAAGTTTTATTAATATTGACTATAAACAGGTTAAAACCAAAATTACAAAGATTAATGGCAGGGCTTATTATATTGATCCACAGGAACTGAAACTTCAGAAACCATCTGGGTGAGAAGGTTGGAAGGTGAGAAGGTGAGAGGATTAGAATGAACGTCGAAGGTCGAACAGATTAAAAGATGAACATCGAACATCGAACGTCCAACATCGAATGTCGAATAATGATGTCGCTTCGCTCTTTAAATTATTTTAACATCGAAGCATGTCGCAACTATTGGTTTTATAAGTATTTTCTTTGAACCGCAGAATAGCGAACAAGGAATATCGAATGTCGAAGTGATCCCCTTCGTAATTCTGCGGTTCCTTGCTCGACATTCGATATTCAATAAAATATTCCCATATCATGGGTGGATAAAAGTCAGGCCTTGTAAGGATTCTTCCATTAAATTCCCCCTATATTTGAAGGGGGATAAGGGGGATGTAACGCACAATTTTAACAAATTGGCAATGCTCCCTTAGAATTGTTAGATGGAGAATAAAAAATGTTTTGCAAAATTATGAAATTTTCAAAAATTCGGGCTTTGTCAATTCTGCTGATAATTCTGCTGATGCTTTTTGCAGGATGTGCTTCGAGTACGGCAATCAAGCAGACAGGTCAGGAACAGGCAGATCAGAAAGCCGGGGAGTCTCTTAATCTCATCACGGATATCAGCACGGCCGAGGGTTCGGAATCGCTTGCCATATTAATTAAAGCAGAGCGGCTGCTGACCTATACTTCTGTGAAGCAGCCTGTGCCTCTGGGGGTGGCGCTTTACTTTCCTGCAACAGCTCTTGGAGAAATCAAAACCGCTCTGACCCTGGACAGCGATATTGTCGCGTCAATTAAAGCTTCCGAGCTGACTGAAAACGGGCATACCTCCAGGATTGAAATCGCATTAAAAAAAGATGCTCCTTATGAAGTATTTCGTGAAGGAAACGGTCTTCAAATATCATTTGCAAAAGGAATTAGAACAAAAGCTTCTGCTGAACCGCTTGCGGAAAGAGAGAAAAACCAGGAAGACAAATTGAAAATCAAGCCGGCTGAAGTAACTATGCCGGCAGAAACTGCTCCGGAAGAGGATAAAGATGAAAAACCTGCATGGGTAAACCGTGTGGATTTTTCAAGCGAAGATGCCGGCAAATCAACTATTATTATAGGAACAACAATACCGGTAAAATACAAGATGAATAAGGCTGCAGAAAAAAGGCTCCAACTAATACTTTTTAATACCAGCCTTCCCGACTATCGCAAACGGCCGTTGATTACGACCCGTTTTAACAGCGCTGTTGATTGTATTACGCCAATGCAGACGCCTGCTTTAAAAACCAGCTCGATGATCGCAATTGAGCTGCGCGAATCGGTTCCCTATTATATTGAGCAGGCAAAGGATATTTTGCTTGTGCATTTTGATGCATCTTCAATTCCTCCCAAACCTTTTGAGCAGGCTGATCTTCCATCCTGGAAGAAGGCTATGGCCCAAACAGCAGTCGAACCGACGCTGAGGAAAGCACAGAAACCGGTAAAGAGGACAGGCCCTGTTTCCGCTCCAACGGGTGGCATTGTTATCGAGACACCGCTTGACGCAGCAGACTATGATATCGATGCACAAAGAAGGATTGATGCTTACACAGGTGCAGAAACAGAGCTTGATGTTTTTCGCTCATATAAAACTAAAAAAATGTATACCGGCGAAAAGATAGCGCTTGATTTCTATGATACGGATATTAAAAACGTGTTTCGCATTTTAATGGAAATAAGCGGGAAAAATTTTGCAATAGACAAGGATGTAACCGGAAAGGTTACCCTGACACTCGCAAAACCTGTGCCATGGGACCAGGCGCTTGACCTGATACTGAAGATGAACCAGCTCGGCAGAACATCTGAAGGAGACATAATACGGATTGCCACCCTTGAAACACTCAAGAAAGAAGAGGCTTTCAGACAGGCTGAAATAAGTGCAACGCTAAAAGCCAGAGAAGAGCAAAAAGTGCTTGAGCCACTTGTTACAGAATATATTGTCGTTAACTATGCCGATGTAACAAATGATATAGAGCCGCATCTTAAAGAGATAATAACCAAAGACCGCGGAAACGTAACTGTGGACAAACGCAACAACCAGATTATTATTACAGATGTGGCTGAAAAGGTAGAACTGGCAAGAACAATTGTACGGAGGATCGATAAGGTAACGCCACAGGTAATTATTGAAGCAAGGATAGTTGAAGCCACTACTAATTTTTCAAGGGAAATTGGCGTCGAGTGGAATGCGGCAGGAGGCATTCAAAACGATGCTGCGAATGCCGGAATAGGCCCGCAAAGGAGCTATGATACCCTTGGAGGCACTTATGGTTATGATATGGCAATGAACCTTCCAATAAAGGCTAATCCTGCGGCAACCATAGGTTTTAATTTTCTCAGGATAGCCGGTACCCCGTTCCTGTTGAACGCAAAGCTGCTGGCAATGGAATCACAGGGAGAAGGAAAAATAATTTCAGCCCCGAAGATTGTGACGCTCGACAACAAAAAAGCTGTAATCAAGCAGGGATTACGCTATCCATACAATAAACTGGATGAATCAGGAAATACTATAACAGTGTTTGAAGACATCGATCTTGTGCTTGAGGTCAGACCGCACGTGACCCCAGACCAGCGCATTTCAATGATGATAAATATTTCAAAAAAAGATCTTGGAACTGAAATCCATGGCCAGCAGTCATTTACCACCAAGGAAGCGAGTACGGAACTTTTAGTTAATAACGGAAATACGGTTGTTATTGGCGGCATTATAAAGACAACAAAACAATTTGACACGAAAGGAGTTCCCTGGTTGTCAAAAATTCCTGTTCTTGGCTGGCTTTTTAAATCACAAACCAAGAAAGATGAGAAGGAAGAGCTGCTGATATTTATTACACCACAGATAGTCCGGCTTGAACAGCGCGAGTTGATTGATGATTTATGATTGTTGATTGAAGGTATTCTATTAATTTTATAACAAAAAGGCAGAGCGAAGCAATTCCACAAATCAACAATCAACAATCAACAATCAACAATCAACAATTTTGACATAGAGGGAATTATGTCGTTCGAACTCAAACCCCGAGTTACTTATGAAGAGTACCTGGCTCTTGAACGCAAGGCCGAGCGAAAAAGCGAGTACTTTAATGGGGAAATATTTGCAATGGCGGGAGCAAGCCCTCAACATGTTCTCATTGTGACAAATGTTGTGTCTGAACTTCGCAGTCAACTAAAAACTCGTCCCTGCACCGTTTATTCGACAGACCTGCGCTTGAAAGTCAACGCTACAGGGCTGTATACTTATCCTGATGTCATTGTAGTATGTGGCGAGCCTCAGTTTGATGACGATCACAAAGACACACTGCTCAATCCCACGCTGATTGTTGAGGCGCTATCGGAGTCAACCAAAGACTACGACCGGGGCGGAAAATTTGAGCAGTACCGCATGATAGAATCTTTTGTCGAGTATGTGTTAATTGCGCAAAACAAGCGCCACGTGGAGCATTTCGTCCGGCAAGCCGACAACCGCTGGTTGCTTTCAGAGACAAATCGCCCGGAAGACACTCTTGAACTGAGTTCCATTGCCTGTAATCTGATGCTTACTGAGGTATATGACAAGGTTGAGCTGTGGGGCGGTTAGAACGGATTAAAAGATGAACATCGAACGGATTAAAAGATGAACATCGAACATCGAACGTCCAACACGTGTCTTGGCATAGCATTTGCGAAGCCAGATCGAACGTCGAATAATGATGTCGCTTCGCTTTTCAAATTATTCCAACATGTTTGGGCCTGATTCCCATGCTCAAGCGTGGGAACCCATATAGTATGCGTTCCCACGCTTGAGCATGGGAACGAAAAAATTCAAGGCGATATTACCTGAATAAAAACCTCGTTCAGGCACGGTTTTGGGTTTTGAGCATTATGGAAAAATAAAAAAGTATAGATCAGCAAATGGATGTGATGTTCTACCTGAAGAGTTTCATTCCTTCTCAGAAGCCGCAAACTTTTGGGATACTCATGATTCCATTGATTATGAATCAATGATGAAAGGTGTTGATTTTTATAAGATTGCGACAAAGAGAAGAGGAATCAAAATGCCATATGTATCAATGTTTTTTGGAATAATCATCAGAATGTTTTATAATGAACATAATCCACCCCATTTTCATGCTGAGTATCAAGGTCAGAGAGGTGTGTTTGATTTCAATGGAAATTTAATAAAAGGACATATAAAATCAAATACAGCCAGGAAGCTCATAAAAGAGTGGGTTTTGTTACATCAAGAAGAACTTGAAGGAAATTGGAAAAAAGCGGAGCAGAAAAAACAAATTGACAGAATAGCGCCACTTGATTGAAGGAGAAAAATTATGGGATATATGCCTGTTGTAATTGATGCAAACTATGTTGCAGATTACAAAATCAAAATAACATTTGATAATGGGGAAGAAAAGATGGTAGATTTTGTCAATTGGTTAGAAGGTGAAATATTTGAACCACTTAAAGATAAAGATTATTTTCAAAAATTTTTTGTAGATGGCTGGAGTATTTCATGGCCAAATGGAGCAGATATTTCACCAGAAACCCTCTATGGAGAAAGTCAACCGCTCTAACAAGTCAATGGAAGACAGCCTTGAACTGACTTCCATTGCCTGCAATCTGATGCTTACTGAGGTATATGACAAGGTTGAGTTGCCAAACTTATAATTAACAAATCATCAAAGCGGGATTGGAATTACCATTTTACTTTCACCTTTGAGCTTTCAGCTTTCACCTTTCAGCTTTGAGTTAATTTAAGGAGTTATTATGAAATTCAAATGCGCCAATATTGCTATTCTAATAGTTTTTACGATCTTTCTCTCAGTAGGCTGCGGGTCAAGCGGGGGTGGTGGAGATGATGGAGGGGGGATCGACAATGGCGATTCAGCGGCAAATGGGGGCAGTAGCGCGATCGATTCCGTATTAGTCACCAGCGGTGCCCCAGCTACCGGCATTTTAGCAGACGGTGTTTCACAGGCCTTGATTTCGGCTACGGTCCTCGACACTGCCGACAATAACGTAGCTAACGGCACTACGGTAACCTTTACAACCACAGCCGGTGATATTGACAGCACAACGGCAGGCATACAGACGACCTATACCTCTGCCACCACCAACGGAGTTGCCACAGCCACACTGACCAGCCCCGCAAATGTTGGCGCAGCCACTATTACGGCCACAGTCGGAGGCGTAAGCAACACGACAACCGTGGA
>JAYENE010000403.1:0-2233 GCA_034721935.1 Thermodesulfobacteriota bacterium | reverse complement strand
TTTTTATAAAAGGATTGCTCTAAGTTATTTCTTTACGCTCACTTATGTGCGAGTTTCAGCCGTTCTTAAATTTAATTGTCCGCTGCCTCAGGTTGACCAGATAATGAGTTTGTAAATTTCTGATAATCATTTTTGAAAATATTTCGGACCGATTTTTCCCCTGGTATTTGACGGCACACCTTCCATCTGCAGAAGAAATTTCTTCATTTCTGGCCCGCCACTGAAATTTCCTAAATAGCCGGCGGATTTTATTACACGATGACAGGGTATGATAAGCGGAAATGGGTTTCTGGCAAGCGCTGAGCCAACAGCCCTTGCGGCTCCGGGGGCAAGAATTCTGTCAGCCAGGCGGCCATAGCTGATTGCCTTTCCTCTGGGTATCTGCCTGGTTTCAAGTAAAACCTTCTTTTGAAAATCATAACACACAGTTATATCTATAAATTCAAGTGAAAAACTCACAGGAGAACCTTTTAGGAAATTTTGTATTTGCAGGCAAAGTTTTTTCAGCTTTTCGTGCGACTGTTTTAGGGCGCCCGGCCAGTTTTTGCTTATTGTTTTGGTAATGGGAATATTTTTTTGGGGAAGCATGATATGCATGATCAAAGGACCGGCGTTTTTTTGAACCCAGAGCATGCCGATTTCCCCCAGAGCGGATGGGATTAGCTGATAAAAAACCCTGAATGTTTTGGAAACCATACAGATATTCCTTTACACGATAACAGACTAATTTTAAAATTGATTTATAAGGAGCGCAATGCGATGTTTTTACCACGAAGGTGTGAAGTGATGGTGCATAAAATGCACCCTGCATGCTTTAAAAAAGAGGGACTTTAAGGCGAATGTTTCCGAGAACTTTGGACTCTCAAGAGAGTATTCTTTATAATTAAAACAATGGATTTAAGAAAAAACATAATTCCGAACAACGTAAAAAAAATACATCTTATTGCAATATGCGGCACAGGCATGGGTGCGCTTGCCTGTATATTAAGAGATCTTGGTTTTGAAGTAACAGGCTCGGATCAAAAAATATATCCGCCAATGAGCGATTTCCTTTCTCGCAAAGGCATTAAAGTAGCCGAAGGCTTTAATGGAGATAATATTTCATATTGCCCTGATCTTGTTGTTGTCGGAAATGCCGTAACAAAGCAGAATCCAGAGGTTGTTAAAATGCAGAACATGGGGCTTTATTTCTGCTCCATGCCACAGGCAATCAACAGGTTCATTGCAGACAACAAGAAGAGGATAATTATTGCAGGCACTCACGGCAAAACAACCACTTCTTCTATTGTGTCCTGGATTCTTTATAAAGCAGGTCTTAATCCTTCCTTTATTATCGGCGGAATTTTGAAAAATTTCAGCAGCAATTATCGCCATAGCAATGGAGAGTTTATTGTAATCGAGGGGGATGAGTACGACACCGCGTTTTTTGATAAGGGGCCGAAATTTTTACATTACGATCCTTTCATTGCTGTAGTTACAAGCATTGAGTTTGATCATGCCGATATATTTAAAGATATCAACCAGGTCAGATATGCGTTTGATTCTTTTATATCCAATATTTCTAATAAAGGGAAGTTATATGTTTTTGATCAAGATGACAACATTTCTGATCTGATTAAAGGCAAAGAATGCATTATTGAAAAATATGGCAAAGATTCCGGCTCATACTGGCGACTTGGCGCTGTTTCCATTAAGCCGCCCTGGACCATTTTTGAGGTTTTAAAGCAAGGCATAGCCTTCGGCATTTTTAAAGCCAAACTTATGGGAGAGCACAACCTGCTGAATACATTATCAGCTATAGCAATATCCGATTCTTTGATGATACCGATTGATATTATTTCAGAGGCGCTTGAAACATTTGAAGGAATCAAGAGACGTCAGGAAGTCCGGGGCCAAAAAAGAAATATTACTATAATTGATGATTTTGCGCATCATCCTACTGCTGTAAGGGAAACGATAAGAGCGGTTAAACCTTTTTATCCTGACGGCAGGCTCGTGGCTGTTTTTGAGCCCAGAACCAACTCCAGCATGCGCAAGGTGTTCCAGGATATCTATCCTCTTTCGTTTGATCAGGCGGATATTATATGTATCCGCAAGCCGCCTTTGCTTGAAAAAATTCCTCCTTTAGACCGTTTTTCTTCTGAAAAGCTTGTACATGACCTGAATAGCCGCGGGAAGAACGCATATTATTTTCCAGATACAGAAGCGATTATTGATTTTTTGATCAAAGAGA
>JAYENE010000402.1:0-2250 GCA_034721935.1 Thermodesulfobacteriota bacterium | reverse complement strand
CTACAGGCCTGACGCATGAATAATTTTATGATTCGTTTTAATTTCAACAGGTTATTATTTCATTTGGCTCAAATTAACGCGAAAGGTTGTTTCCTGACAAATTGATATTCCAATATTTATTTGTTCATGCGTCAGGGCTGGCGGTACAATATATGACTCTGTTGATTTACTCCGATTTTTAAAATTAGGACACACGATATTGTGGATAGCTTGCCTTATGCACACTGCATATTGTGCTAACTTTTTTGAAAAGATAGTAAATCAACAGAGTCATATATTGTGAAGGATTGGTAATGGCGGCGAGTTGCGGGCAGACGAAGATCGTTGAGGGGCGCAGATACTATTGTGTGCCAGGGAAATTTGCGAAAGGAGGGAGGTTTTCACCGGTTTTGGGGGCACCACTGCTGTATGACCCTAAACGCATAATCGGGTAAAACCTATTGAAGCCAGTAATCTGTTTGAGGAAGCTGCGAGTACGACGGGTCGATGATGAGTTCTGGAATATGTGTGGCCTTTCGGGCGGGCGGATTGTGGTTCCTTATGTCCCATAAATCAAGATATCTCAGAATTTTCTCTATAATTTCGCCATCTTCAATGAAACTTATTATACGCATTTTGCCCTGACATTTTGGGCAGACAAGGGGATCAACGTTGTAAATCTTCTGGATCAACCTGGCCCAATTCTTACGGAAAGCACTGGGTGAAACACCTGCCCGCCATTGCCAATAAACACAGTACATGCAACACATGAGCTGGCAGGCGGGTCAGATTCAATCAGGACAGGGACAGCACTATCTTTACCCTGCTTTTTCCTCATGCCACGGGATTTATTACTGTAATAGCCATAATAGCGGACCATCTGTTCTCCCCTATTGGGGATGTGAGTGGTAAGCAGTGCAAGCCAATCCAAAGCGTCAAAGGTCTCTTTTGTCTTGCCGTTCCCCGATCTGTGTCGAGGACAAGCTTTGGATTCTAATTTCAGCCTATTAGCTATTCAAGGAGGAAGGAAAATGAAAAAAATATTAAAGGCAAGCTTATATCTTTTCATTCTTGTCGCCTTGGTATTTGCAATGTTAATAATTACAGCAATTGTAACTGATTACAAACCTGCAGAAACAGTAGAAATATATAAAGCAAAAAGTTCGGACACCATTTCCGATACTTTGGAGTTTAATATTGTTAACTGGAACATTGGGTATTGTGGTTTGGATGCTTCTATGGATTTCTTTTATGATGGAGGTACTCATGTAAGACCATCTGAAGAACATGTAATTGAAAACCTTAAATCGGTTATAAGTTTTCTTAATACTCAAGAAAATATAGATTTCTTTTTATTACAGGAAGTTGATAAAAAATCAAAAAGAAGCTACAAAATAAATCAGTACGACAGCATCCAAAATACATTTTCAAATTACCATTCTTTTTTTGGTAAAAATTACGATGTTTTCTTTGTGCCAACACCCCCAACTGAGCCTTATGGCAAAGTGGTTTCAGGTTTGATGACTTTGAGTAAATTTAATCCCGTTGAAGTGGTTAGGCATCAATTTCCGGGAAATTATGGTTTCCCAAAAGGTCTGTTTATGCTTGACAGGTGTTTTTTGGTTAGCAGGATCCCTGTTTCAAATGATAAACAATTATTATTAATCAATACGCACAATTCAGCATACGATGATGGCAGTTTAAAGACCGGCCAGATGACCTATTTAAAAGAATTCTTACTGACCGAATATGAAAAAGGGAATTATATTGTGGTTGGTGGCGATTGGAATCAATGCCCACCGGATGTTGAGACTTCGTTTGCTGATTTTCATTTCGACACAAAAAATTTCAGCCGCATTGACAAAGACTATTTACCGTCTGATTGGAAATGGGTGTTTAGCAATAAAACTCCAACAAACAGAAGGGTAGCGGCACCTTATGATAAAAATACTTCGGTTACAACAGTTATTGATTTCTTTTTAATTTCACCAAATGTTGAAAATCTTGCTATAGAAAATATCAACCTTGATTTTAAAAATTCAGATCATCAACCAGTTAAAGCAAGGTTTAGATTAAAGAATTTGACCTTTCGTTCGCTGACTCCTGCCACTTCCCAGTCACCCCGCCATTCAGCGGGACGCCCAGCCATTCAGCGGGACGCCCATGATTTTATGCGTTTCATATCCTGTTGATGTATGCTGTGTGATTATTTATACTAAGAAAAATAGAGTAAACCAAAATATCGAAATGTTGCTGATGCCCCCGTTCTTC
>JAYENE010000401.1:0-2251 GCA_034721935.1 Thermodesulfobacteriota bacterium | reverse complement strand
CATGAACCGCCTTGGCATACCACAAGACCGAATTGCTCTGCGATTAAGTATTCCGCAGAGGACTTTATCTGGCCATTTAGCGAAAATGGCAACGCTGCCAAATCCGCTAAATACTGACCTATCCAGAGGCTTCACCGTCCCCCAGGTAGCAGAAAAACACAACTGGACAGAACCGATGGTCTGGTCGTTAGCCCTGGAAGATAAAGAAGATCTTGAACGATTCAAGGAAGTTGGCTGGGGATTGAGGACATGGGACCATTGGGAATGGAACGATTGCGACAAAAGATTTGGTGATAACTGGCCGGGACGTATCCCTGCGCAACTGATAGCACACATCCTCTACTATTTCTCAAAGCAGAACGACCTGATACTCGACCCCATGGCTGGCGGAGGCGTAACCCCAGACACCTGTCTGGCCTTAAGCCGCAGATGCTGGGCATTTGACATGACAGACCGGCCGGAGGCACGCCCCGAAATCGAACCATACACATGGATTTTACCAGCAGCTCAACAGCCATCCTGGCCTGTAAGCTCAAAAGAAAAGCCCGATCTCATCATCTTCGATCCGCCGTATTTCGACAAAAAAGCCGCTGACTATGACAAAAAAAGCATATCCGGACTGCCGAAGAAAGAATACCTTGAATTTCTTGAGGCCTTCTTCGCACTCCTGAAACAAAATGCAAAAAAGACAACAAGGCTTGCCTTCATCAACGCGGACTGGCCTCCGGCTCGTAGAGCCTACGCCTCGGAGAGCGTGATTTTCAGAACAAACCCGCAGCAGAGGAAACGATCAAAGGAGCAATCCTGATAGACCACTACCTCCGCATCCTGAACAAAACCGGCTGGCAGCACACCCACATCATCCAGGCCCCCATGTCAGCGCAACGCTTCAGCGCAGTAGTCGTCGCCGCAATGCAGAAAAAAAGGATACTTGGAGTAACATCCAGGTGTGTGATAATTCTGAAGCAACAGGGATAGGGAAATTTCAGCCGCAGATGCACGCAGATAAACGCAGATAGGGTTAAATACAAACAAACACAGCTTTGTTCTTAGTCTTTTAAAATAATCCGTGTTAATCTGTGTAAATCCGTGGCTAAAAAACAAAAAATCAGAGGCAACAGCGACAATGCAGATAGACATGCATTATTATGGGGTATACGCGATGGCACGCTTGGCCGGCATAAGACCGGATGCGGCCGGAACAATAGCCATTGCATCCCAATACGTGGATGATGCGGTTGAAGCGGATATTCAGTGCCATGAAAAAGGAAACAAACTTGCCCCGATTGTAACGGCGCACCGCATTATAGTGATTATGGAGAACAGGGAAAGAAGTGCGGGACGTCCATAAGTAAGTAAATAACTTATTCAAGCAATTGATATTTATGCTCTTTAGTGGTTGGTTGAGTCGGAAAGGCTGGAAGGCTCTTTTGAGTAAATAACTGAAAAAGAAAATCTTGGACACGGATTTCACGGATTAACACGGTGTGAATTAGCCACAGACCAACACAGACCTTTCCTTCTGCGGACTCCGCAGAAGAAAAAAGTGTCAATCATATTAAAAATCATCCACTATCTTATGACTGCCCACGTGTTTAAGAACAAATAGATTTTTTTTCTTCTGAAATATGCATCTGTATTTTCTATCAACATAGAATTCCCAATGATCTTTAATTCTGTGGATTTCCAGGGATGCATGTCTTGGATTTTTGGCCAAGAAACGGAGTTGTTTATCGAATTTCTTTTTGATGGTCTTGGGCCTGCTCTTTACCCATAAGTTATCTCTCCATTAACAATTAACAGTTATCAATTGATTATTAACTATTATTATTGGCTTTTTGGGCATAAATATAAAAACATACAACAAATAATCAATAATCAATTGTTAATAACTAATTGTTAATTAAGGATAAAAATATGGCTCAACACTTATGGGTAAAGGGCAGTCTTAGGCGGGTGCAATACAAAAAAGCGACACCATGAAGATAATACAGTTTAGCCATTGAACATACTGATTTAATGTCGAATGTCGAACAGGGAATGTCGAATAATGAAGGAAGGAAAATCTATTTAAATTCCACTTGTGGGCATTATTTGCTCCAAAACAATCTAATACCTAAATTGCAGACCTCAAAATACGACACCCAAATTGAGGAGTATTCCTGGACAATACGGTAATTGTTTAGTAGCTACAAATCAATATATACAATTTTTATTTACAATAAACACCATATATTGTGGTTTATGACAA
>JAYENE010000400.1:0-9903 GCA_034721935.1 Thermodesulfobacteriota bacterium | reverse complement strand
GACAATTTTTGGTAACCTTTGACTGTGACTTCGTTTTCTCTTTGCCTTTTTCATTTTTAAAGGTTAACGTTTCAAAGCCGGAAAAAGCATAATAATGAGTTGTGTCGCCAACCAGTTCGTTTTCTTTCTTGATAACACCTTGCTCAATATTTTTATTCTGATTTTTCTGCAGCAATTAACCTTCAGCTTCAGCTAAGTTATGGATGGGATGATTTTGATATTCAATTTTCAGTGAACAGGTCAAATAATATCCCAACTTTTTATCATCGATACTATGAATCTTCCAGTACCAAACCAAATCCAGACCTCAAAATGGAGGAAACCACTAATTACAACTTAACTTTTTCTTCGCAGTTTAAGGAGTCGCTGGAAGGAAGTCTCTCCTTTTTTCTAAATGATATGAGTAATCGGATAACTTATACACATGAGGATACATTTGGAAGATATATAAATGTTGGTTCGGCTACACGAAAAGGTATTGAAACAACGGTGAAATGGACACCGGACAATATCTGGCAGGTTAAAACCTCTTATACATTTCTTATAGCCAGGGATGAAGATACAGGAAAATATCTAACCTACAGCCCTAAGCATCAATTGAGTTTTGATCTTCAATTGAAACCTTTTAGGAAATTATCTCTTGGTCTAAATACAAAATATATATCAAAGAGATTTGTTAATACAGATAATACTAAATCTCTTCACGGCCATTATTTCAGGTCTGATCTTTGGGGAGATTATCATCTAAAGAAAAAAGTAAATTTATTCTTTAAGGTAGATAACTTATTTAATAGAGATTATGATAATGGGTCATATGGTTATCCGGTTACACCCAGAGCATTGAAAGTAGGGATAGGGTATGAGTTTTGAAGAAAAAGACTATTGAAAGCAGATGATAGAACGCTATTTGGACGTTATGGTTAATCTTAATAAACATGCGAGGTTGATATGATACAAATCGTATTTGGCGCTGTGATACTGAGTATGATTCACGCAATAATGCCGGACCACTGGATCCCTGTGGTCATGATCGGCAAAACTGAGAGATGGTCAAGAAAAGGGATATTCTGGATTACAGCCCTTATTGCCATCCCTCATATAATCAGCACTATTTTAATTGGAATTATAATCGGGATAATCGGCTACACCCTTTCTTCCACTCATGAATTTGTAATGGGAATTGCAGCTCCTTTGATTCTGGTTGCCCTGGGACTTGTCTATGTGTCTTTGGATTTCAAAGGCCACAATCAACACAGTCATGAGAGTTTTATTAAGACCAATACAGTTTCAAAGAAGTCAAAATTTGCTATCATACTTCCTTTGGCTACAGCGCTTTTCTTTTCACCATGCGTTGCAATCGGATCCTACTTTTTTGTGGCGGGAGCAAGAGGGTGGTCCGGCATTTTTATAGTCTCAGCCATTTATCTAATTGTAACTCTTCTTGGTATGATCCTGATGGTTAGTTTAGGTCTAAAAGGAGTGGAGAAGATAAAGTGGTCTTTTTTGGAGCAGCATGAAAAAGGGGTTACCGGCATGGTATTGGCTGCTTTGGGTATATTGATTTACTTTGTGGAGATATAGATGGTCAATGGTCAATTAACAATGGTCAATTAACAATGATCAATGATCAATTGTTAACTGTTAACTGTTAACTGTTAATTGTTAAGGGTGATCTGTGTGCCGGAGAAAGAGGGGAGGTATAAGGGGATTATTTGGAATGCCGTTTTTGAGACCGGATGATGAAATAGCCCAACACACTAACAGCAATAGTTGCGATTATAAAAAATATTGTTAATTCAATCATGTGATATCTCCTTTGTCTATAATAATGGCCCAAAAAAACATGATTATGGAAAAAACCAAACCAAAAAGAAATACATACCATGGAATTATAATAGCGGAGACAAATTTGCCTATCACCAGTGCTCCGAAGGATATGGTTCCAAGGTTTATAAGGATTTTACCTATATTTTCTATCTGTTTTGTAGTGAATTGCATAATTACCTTAAGTAATAACCATCATTTAGCAAGAAAGTCAATATAGTTTTTAAGTAACCGTTCAGAGTTCAGATGTTCAAGGTTAAACTGGTCGGCTCATCGCGGATTAGTGGAAAAAATATCTAATCTGTGTATGGGAACGGCTTTCAGCCGTGATGATCTCGGCCGGAAAGCTGCCCCTACAGTGAGATTAAAGTAGGCGTAAAAGTTCAGAGATTCTGGGCTGCCTGGTTCCCACGCTGGAGCATGGGAACGAGAAACGAGAAAAACAGCAAAAAGAATGAAGAAAATCCAAGGCAATTAACCTCTGAACCGTGAACGATTACGTTTTGAAGAAGTAAAAGGGAATATTATGACATTGAATAAACGATTTTTGGCGGTTCTTTTGAACGCATGTATTATCACAATGTTGATGGTTCCGGCTAACGCCGGCGCATTGACCATAAAAAAGAGACTTTCTTAATCCCCGAGACTTCAACTAAAGTCATGGCGGAGGGGATATCGAAGTTTAAGGAAGAATATCCTGCACTGGCTAAAAAAGTACATATTGTAGTCTATCCTGGCATTCATGCAGAAACAAGGACAGAAGCGCCCGATTTATTCGATTCCGATGTTATTTTCATATTTCATTTAGATTACAAGGTAATGCTCGATTTGGAAGATGATTTGAGAATAGCTATGGCCAAGGGAGTCAGGGTTATAGGTCTTGGCGAGCACGATGTATTTCGGGTCAAAGGCTATTATAATGTAGACATAAATGACTACCCTCAGATAGATGCTTATTGGCACGGGTGCAATATAAAAAAGTGATAAGATATAAGACATTAAATGTGTAGCTTTTTTTGAATATCGAATGTCGAACAGGGAATAATGAATGTCGAAGGAAGGAATTCTGCCATTTGATATAGGTTTCTTAAGTCATTAATACACAATTGATCTCGATTTTTGTAACAAGCATAGGCGCTGCCAAACAAAACAGGAACAAGACTTCGACATTCGACATTCCTTGTTCGACATTCGACATTAAATTAGTCTGTTCAATGGTTAAAGATATTATCATCAATGATGTAACTTTTTTGTATTGCACTCTATTGGCACTACAGCGGTTCTGAGAATATAATGCACTTGATAGTTTGTCTCCTTACTGAATTTTGTGGGGTTTCAGGTATAACACCTGACCCCCCCCGGTGGAGACACCTCTGGAAGGTATCTATCATCCTGACGCTCCTGGTTCAAAGGTCTTTGAAACGCTTGAAAGTTACCTGAAATGGTACAAAACATCAGGGCGCCTTAAAGATACACCATGGGTCGGACTCCTTGCCTATAATACCTTGAAGGCCAATGACAACATGGTTGAGAACGCCATAATCAGGCAGCTCGAAAAACAAGGGCTCAATGTGGTTTGCACCATCGGCTATCCGGCTGAAGAGATGTTTCAAAGATATCTTCTAAAAGATGGAAAGCCCCAGGTTGACATCATTATCTCACTTATGTTTTCCCATCCCAAGGCAAAATTTGTTAAGCTGCTAACTAATGTAAACATTCCCATAATAAGGGCGATCTCGCTTTATAATAAGATTGAGGAATGGGAGGAGAGTCCACAGGGAGTAGAGGCATTTCAGTTAGCCTCCCAGATATTCCTGCCGGAGCTAAGCGGCCTCATCGAACCTATTGTGGTGGGCGGCAAACGTATCTTTTTTGATGAGAAAACCGGTGTAAAAGTAACGGAACGGGTACCTGTCAATGAGCGGATTGAAAAACTGGTCAACAGGACAAAATCGTGGCTGACGCTGAAGAATCTTGCCAACAATAAGAAAAGGATTGCTGTTCTCTATTACAATCACCATACCGGCAAACAGAATCTCGGGGCCAGCTACCTTGATCTTTTTGCCAGCCTCCAGGTCCTTGTGGAATCTCTCAAAGGGGCAGGATATTTTCTAGGAGAAGATATTTCCCTGACCAAGGAAATACTCCAGGACATGATCATAATGCAAGGAAGGAACATAAGCACCAAAGCGCCAGGTGAGTTGGAAAAACTGGTAAAAGGCGGCAAGATCGTACTGGTTCCGGTTGATCAGTACAAAGAGTGGTACAGCGATATTCCCCGGGATTTCAGAAAGAGTGTTGAAGAAAAATGGGGCAGCGTAGATAAAACAACACTTATGACATGGGAGGATAAAGAAAAGAAGAAAAAATACATTGTTATCCCCGGGCTTATTTATGGCAATCTATTCGTTGGTTCCCAACCTTTCAGGGGCTGGCTTGAGGAAGCAGAGCATATTTACCACGATATAACATTGCCGCCGCACCACCAGTATCTTGCCTTTTATCTCTGGCTGAAGCATGAGCTTAAAGTAGATGCGGTTATCCACTTCGGCAAACATGGCGCCCTGGAGTGGACTCCGGGCAAGCAGGTAGGATTGTCTGAAAATTGCGCCCCTGATGTATTGATGCAGGACATCCCGGATATTTACCCTTATCTTATGGATGATGTCGGGGAAGGGCTTCAGGCCAAAAGAAGAGGTTATGGGGTAATCATCGACCACATGATACCGGCCATAAAGATGTCTGGCCTTTACAAGGAATATGCAAAGATAAATGAGCTTATCCCCCTTTATGAACAGTCGAAAAACCAGACGCCTGCGGTTGCGGAAAAGTATAAAGAGGAGATTTTGAAGCTGGTCAAAGAGCTTGGAATCGGCAAGGATATCGGGATGGAACTTGATAAGGAACATTTCGACGATCTGTTGGATGCGCTCCATGACTATATCGCAGAAATAAGAGGCCAGAGCATGCCTTACGGTCTCCATATCATGGGGGTTTCTCTAAAAGGCGAGTCCCTTATCAGCATGGTAACGGCTATGCTGGGCGTGGAAACGGACATCCCCTCCATTCAGGAGATAGTTTCAAATATCCTGAAGATGGACAGGGAAAAGATGAAAAAACATCCGGGCAAATATATTAAGGAGGCGGAAAAGATAGATGCCGTATGTGAACTCTTGCTGACAAAAGTGATCATTGAAAAGATGCCATCGGAAAAAGTTTTCCTGGAGACCCTTGGTAAGAATTATGCCGGCGCTTCTTCCAAAGAAAAGGGATGGTTAAAAGAAATAATAGACAGAGGAATTAGTTATGCCGGAAAGCTCTGCCAGTGCGACCAGGAGATCAAAAGCATTCTTAATGGTCTCAATGCAGGATATATCCTTCCAGGGCCAGGCAACGACCCTATCCGCGCGCCGGATGCACTCCCGACTGGTAGAAACTTTTATGGCTTTAATCCGGAAAAGATTCCAACAAGAGCTGCCTGGAAGGTAGGCAAAAAACTGGCAGATGATCTGATTGAAGGTTATCTAAAAAAGAATGGAAGATATCCGCACAAGACCGCCCTGATCCTCTGGGCTACAGAGACCTTGAGACATCATGGGGTGATGGAGTCAAAGGCCCTTTACCTTATGGGGGCAAAACCGGTGTGGGATGGAAGGGGTCGGATAAAAGGTGTGGAATTGATACCGGAATTGGAATTAAAGAGACCCCGTATCGATATCCTGGTTTCCGCCTCCGGGCTGTACAGGGATGTCTTTCCCATCCAGATCGGCCTGATCGATGATGCTGTACAAATGATTATTCAGGTAGAAAAAGAAAAATATGAGAATTTTGTCCGGCTTCATACCCTGGCGGCCGAACAGGTATTTAGAGAAAAGGGGTTTTCAGAAAAAGAGGCCGCGGAATTTGCTCGCTTTCGCATCTTCGGCGCACCCAATCAGGGCTATGGCACAGGTTTGAATGAGGCCATACCGGCCAGCGGCACATGGGAAAAGGATGATAAGCTATCAGATCTTTACATTAACCGCATGAATTATGCTTATGGCAGAAACGTTTGGGGAAAAAAGTCTAAGGATGCCTTCAAAGAGGCGTTAAAGGGAACAGATATGGTAGTACACAGCCGATCCACCAATCTCTTTGGGGTCCTTGATAATGATGATGTCTATCAATACATGGGCGGTATGGCCATGGCAGTGAGGAATGTTTCAGGCAAAACCCCGGAATTGTATATATCCGATGCCAAGGATCCTTCTTCTCCCAAGATGGTTAACTTTGCCAAATTTATGGGGCTTGAGACAAGAGCCCGCTATTTTAATCCTAAATGGATTACGGGAATGAAAGAACACGGCTATTCAGGGGCAAGGGAGATGGCAAAATTTGTCGAGCACCTCTGGGGCTGGCAGGTGACTACTCCAAAAGAGGTATCCAAAGAGATGTGGGAGCAGGCATATCAGGTATATGTAGAGGACAAATACGGGATGAAGCTAAAGGAATTCTTCGAAAAACACAGCCCCCATGCCCTCCAGTCCATTACTGCCAGGATCATGGAAGTGGAAAGAAAGGAGTATCAAAAATTGGATGAAAAATTACTCCAAAAGATTGCCGCCGATTATGTTGCCTCTGTGGTTACCCAGGGCATGGCCTGCTGCGAACATACCTGCAATAACATTGCCATGAATCAGTTTGCCGCCAATATCCTTTCCATTCCGGGTCTTGTTTCACCTTCGACAATGCTAAAATTTCAAAATCAGGTTAAATTAACTACCGGACTCGATGTTAAGACACCTGACTGGGTGAAAGATGCAAAGAAAAAAGAGGCGGGCGCAGGAACGGCGCCTGGCGAAGTGAAAGAGGAGGCTGGTTCCAAAAAATTAGAGGATGTAAAAGGCTATGAGATGAAAGAGAAGAAAGATGAGACAGCCACGGAACTTCCCACCTCAGGGGTATCGGTTGTAGCAATATTGATCGTACTTGGTATTGTTGCACTCATAGGGCGAGGTCTGTGGAAGGGGATGAGGCGTCAGCAATGATCAATGATCAATTAACAATGATCAATTAACAATTGATAATTGACAATTGACCACTAACTCATTGCTAATTGACCATTGTTATGAGTCCCTAACTAAACGGAAAGGAATAAAAGGACAAAAGCAAAGGAGAACATGAGACATATTAAATTAATTGTTGTCCTATTATTTGTATCAATGTTCCTTCTGAACTTCACTGCCAGGGCAGCTTTATGCTTTGATATACCCAAGAAAGAAGAATTGGAATTAAAAGCCAAGTCACGGATGAAATATATAAATCTTGACCTGACAAAGGTGACATTTTCAGAGGATGAAAAGAGGAAGATAGAGCGTGATTTTGAAGAGAATTACAGTCTGAATATTTCGGATTATGATCCGGTGACAAAGACGGCTATCGTAAACATCATCGCCAAGAAATTTGATAACATGCCTATGATCCGGAAATGGTACTTTGACGGAACTATATGGCGAGATGACATCGATCCGGATATCATAGTAGATCCTGCTATGCCTAAATGGCTAAAAAAGGATTGAGGCCTGTCCGCCACCACGAGCGCTCAGGCGAGGCGGGCGGGGAAGATTGGATGGCTGGATGGAGTTAACCCCGTTGAAAAGCCTTGACGGAAACTGTCCTTCGCGTTAATAGAGGTGTATATTTAAATTAGAAACCTTAATCTTTATAAGGGATGTCTTACGAGCTCGGACACTTAGAAGGTGTGCAGGGAAAGTGAAGGCGTAACATGGGTTGTAGTACAAAGCCAGGTTGCGCCTTTTTGTTTAGGAGATGTGGACGGTGAAGACCAGTATACGAAATCCCTATTGTATGTGAGGTTGAAGCGCGTATCTGAAACAAATTATTCATTTAATTGATAATTTCTTGGCATTTGTCATTGTTAAATGATAGATGTGAAGGGATAAATTTGAAAGGGGGCTGCCGGATGAAAACTATAATTGTGTGTGCGAGCCGTTATGGTTCGACCCTTCAGATTGGCCGGTGGATGGCAGATCGCCTGCCCTGGGAGAGTGTGGACGTTTATCCGGTAGAGAAAGCGCCCGAGCCGGAAGGTTATGAACTGGTCTTTTTAGGTGGCGGTGTTTACAATGAAGTAGTGAGCAAGGAGATAGTGGAATATGCCAGGAAGCGCCTGACTTTTATGAAAGATCAAAAAAAGGTCCTTTTTGCTGTCTGCCTTGATACCAAAGGGGTCTATATGCGGGGAAAGATACATGGAGGCTGGAACTATCTAAAGCCGCTTTTTGATCTCTTTAAAGATCAACTTCCTGTTCACGCCGGGGTTCTGTCCGGGGAGATCAACCCGAAAAAGCTTACCGAAAAGGACTATAATCTTCTTATGATCCTTTATAATAAAATTCTTAAACGCAATCTAACAAAGGTTCCTTACCGAACCCTGATGAATAAGCTGGAGGTCTGGGAGTTTGTCGAGAAGGCATTATCCCGACTGGACTGATGAAAGATAAAACAAAACATAAAATGAATATCGGGACGTTTAACCGTCATACATCTGAAATGACTCCACAGAATCAGCGAAGGTTCTTTGCCAATGAAAATGGCGATCCACTCCATGCGGCTTTTGATAAAAAGAGCGCAGTGCATCCAGGGGCCAGGGGCCGGCCTATAGACCCTGAAAGCATCGGCGAAGTATGGAGCCGGATCATGGCCGGGGAGGGGAAGAAAGGAAAAAGAGCCGCCTATTTCCATATACCATTTTGTGAGACACACTGTCTTTATTGCGGTTTCTATTTGAACCCGTTCAAGGCTGGCGAAGAAGAGAATCGTTATGTCGATTATGTTATCCGGGAACTGGAGATGGTGGCAAAGACTCCCTTTATCAAATCCCATCATTTCCATGCCGTTTATCTTGGTGGAGGAACGCCGAGCGCGCTGAAGCATGAAAACCTTTTCAGGCTCCTGAAAGTAATCCAAAAATATCTGCCTCTGGCCAATGATTGCGAGATTACACTTGAAGGTAGAGTTTATCATTTTTCAGATGATAAGGTCTTTGCCTGCATAGAGGGAGGGGTTAATCGTTTCTCTATAGGAGTTCAGAGCTTTGATACCCATGTGCGCAGGAAGATGGGGCGTATCGAGACAGGAGAAAAGGTTGCAGAGAGATTAAAATATATAAACAGCCTTGACCAGACCGCTATGGTAATTGATTTGATTTATGGTCTTCCTTGCCAGACCATGGAGATATGGGAAAAGGATGTAGCAAAGTATATTGAATTGAAACTGGATGGCGTGGATCTATACCAGTTGAATATCTTTAACCTAAGTTGAGCGATTTTTGGGGAAGAAATGTGCTGAGATCTTGATGCATAAGGGTTTGCGAAAACCGCAGGCATACCCGTGGATATATCGAGGATTTTCGCGAATCCTTGATGCGCAAGAGATCAGTGCAGATCGAGCCAAAAATCGCTCAATTTAGGTTTAAGAAGGGGAGGCTTGAAGAGGCTGCCCGGAAAAAAACGATAGCGCCGCCTGCTGATATCAGGATGCAGGCAGACATGTTTGCAAGAGGGGTAGAGATCATGAAGCATGCAAGATACAGTCGCCTTTCCATGAGCCACTGGGGGAGGACTACCAGGGAAAGAAATATCTATAATGCCCTGGCCCTGTCCGGCAAGGTTTGCGTTCCCTTTGGTTCTGGAGCAGGGGGATGGATGGATGGATACTTTTTCTTCCAGGACAATAGGCTGGATGGTTATTCTCGAAGAATTGATGAGGGTAATAAACCGATTGCCATGTCCATGAAACAGCCTGAGAATAACGACCTGTTTAAGGAGCTTGCAGGGCAGATGGAATTAGGGCGCTGCCATTTAAAAGAGCTTGGGGAACGGTATGGTTTTGAGCTTGAAGAAATTTTCCTTCCCCTTCTTGATCAGTGGGAAAAGAATGGTCTGATTAAGATAAACGACGGCTGGACGGAGCTGACCCTGGCAGGTGAGTTCTGGCAGGTAAACCTTTGCCATGCCCTGATCGATTATTTTGCTGAGGTGATTGAAAAGTGATCAATTAACAATGACCATTGACCAT
>JAYENE010000399.1:0-2271 GCA_034721935.1 Thermodesulfobacteriota bacterium | reverse complement strand
TGTTCATACTTATCTAAATCAGCCACAATCACGTCTATGGGAGCTCCGACATCTTTAAGGGCTCGACAAAAAATAACTTCACATTTCAGACGCTGATGCATCCCGCCTGACTGCGTTGCGAAAATTCTGAATATGCTTGATATTCATGCTTTTTCGCGCCTTGTCAGCCGAGCGCCTCAACACCTGAAATTGCGAACTTATTTTTTGCCGAACCCTAAAGCTCAAATATATCTTCTGAGTTAATAAACGCTGTTTTTTGACACCTCTTTTCAAAACAGGAAGGTCATAATCGCTACCCGGTTTGTCATCACCTCTTGCATGTGAGCCAAACAGGATAATCTTGTCAGGTTCGGCTACCTTGACAATAGTTTTTATTGCTTTTTTTAATGAATCATTCATTTTACAACCCCTCTTTGACACCATAGCCCCATGGTCCTCAAAAACCTTCACCTCAGTTGCGACTCTGTATTGTCTGAAATATCAGGATCTGCGCATAAGCCGCATTCGTTTATGGACTTCTGCTCATTTATCTTAAGATTCTATGTTCCAGCAGTTCTTGCAGATCTCTCCTGCCGTCCAAAATGCAATGAATAAACACGTTATTATCGACAATCTGATAGATAATTCGGTGTACTTTAACGTGAATTTCCCGATACTCATAAACACCTATTCTTTCAAGCTCAGGTGGAATATGCCCTCGTTCCGGATTGTCCGCAAGACTGAGACATGCCTGCTCAAGCTGGGAAAATAATTTTCGGGCATTGATCGGAAAGCCAGATTTTCTGACATAATCATAGATTTCATATATATCTTTTTCAGCATCTCCTATTATACGGACAGTAAAACTCATGAGAGAGAATCATCCTTTGTTTTCAGCTCTTTGAAAACGTCGGCTGCAAGTCGAACATCTCCTTTGTTTAAACTTTTCCGGCTTTGCGCCAGGATTTTCAGCATTGCGAGACTTTCCTGGGTCTGTTCGTATTTGCGAATATCCTGAATCACCGCCTTTGCCTCTCCTCTTTGAGTGATAATCATTGACTCCTGGTTTTCTGAGATGCGTCGGATAATTTCCGCAGCATGAGATTTAAAATAACTTATGGGCTTTATCGATACGCTTAATTTCATATACAATCCCCTCCTTTCAATGAGATATGACCCATATTAAGACCAAATTTAGACTGAAGTCAAGAAGAATTTTGGTAAAGATAGGGACAGCGCCTATTTTTTTATTGAAGCTCAACGTCCCGCTGTAGCGGGACTGCGGTGAGCTTCAATTTTTCCTGATCAGTTTTTCCTTCCAGCCGTAAGGCCCAGACCCGCCCGCCATCGCGAGCCCGCACGGCATCTCCCCTGAAGTGCAAAGCAGTAACATAACAGCCGGAGCGTAAGGCCTCAGATGAAATAGACTGGCCGCTCAGGCGAGGCGGGCGGGCAAGCGCAAGATCCATGTGGTAATGCCTTGCAATATAATCCATGTCATGACCTTGGGAGAGCAAATTACCAATTTCACTAAAATTGGTATTATTGGTAATTTGAGAGACTCTTTGCTGATTTATCCCCACTATTTCCGAAATTTTTTCCTGTGTCCATCCCCTCCAAAAAGACGGCGGGCAGGCAAGGATGAATTGATCCCAGGTTAAATCAGAAACAGGGAAAAGCAATGTTGAATTTTTAATTACTTATTTAATTATTGGCAACCACTTCGTATATTTTTTCTTGTTGACAATATGAATATTCAGTCGCATAAAGACAATTAGTTCATATGGTGACGGATAGCTCACAAAGTATAGAGGTTTAAGATGAAAAAAACCAAGCTTTCAAGAAAGGAACGGGAATATTTACGCCACCGTCAAGAGATTCTTCATGTGGCGCTGAAACTCTTCTCTGAAAAAGGTTTTCACAATGTTTCAATGCATGAAATAGCAGAAAAGTCCGAATTTGCTGTTGGAACGCTGTATAAATTCTTTTCAAACAAAGAAGAACTTTACATGGCCATCATGCTGGAAAAGGCAAAAGAATTCCATTTAGCGCTAACAGGCGCCCTGGACACACCAGGAGATGAGCTGAAAAAGATCAGGACATGGCTTGAAGTAAAAATACGACTTTTCATGGATCATCTTGAATATGTCCGACTCTATTTTGCAGAAACACATGGGGCGAGTTTTAGTATCAGGGCAGGTCTGGATAGGGACATACAAGAGCAGTATAAGAAGACACTTCAAAAAATGGGAACTATCTTTGAGAGAGGAATCGAGAAAAAACTATTCAGGA
>JAYENE010000398.1:0-2278 GCA_034721935.1 Thermodesulfobacteriota bacterium | reverse complement strand
CAGAAAAGAAGGGAATGCAATTGTTTTTGGAATATAGGGAACGTCCATCCTAAAACTACCAAGGGGAAGTTAGGGCAGATATCTCATATTATGTTATGGAAATCCGTTTTAGATCAAAAAACATGGCGCGAGTTTTTTTGTTTTTATCTTTTTCGGAAAAGTGTTGAAATCCGTTTTTTTGGTAAAACTTAATAGCCTTTTGGTCGTCATTGTTGTATGCGTCTACAGTAAGAAAACGGCAACCTGTCCGGTTTCGTGTAATAAAAAGACGCTTAACCATTCCTACAAAACATCCTCCGTGGGCAGCACAGGACGTTCTGTAAATATTTTGCATGATTTTTATATCCCCGTTTTAACTCTATAACTTTCCCGATGTGCAGGTGATAACTGTACACACAAAAGATGAAGATCAGAATGAGATTGACTACGACGATTTGAAAAATATTCTTGGAGTAGAAAAAAATAACGGTGTTATTGCCTTGAATGCTGACAAAACTGAAAAAAATCTTAAAAATTGAAGGCAAGCTATCTCGTTCAAGATTCAAGACCCCGATGTTTTTCTTTAGAGGTGAACTATGAGTGAAGAAAATAAAAAATTATCTATAAGAGATGAATTAACAGAATTTCTTTTATACACTACTCCAAACGGGAGTGTAAAGATTGAGATATTTTTTTATGATGAAAATGTATGGCTAACGCAAAAGAGAATGTCAGAACTCTTTGGTGTTGGTGTAAATACTATAAATTATCATCTTAAAGAAGTTTTTGATAGTGGTGAACTGGAAAAAAATTCAGTTATTCGAAAATATCGAACAACTGCCAATGATGGTAAAAAATATAATACCAATTATTATAATCTTGATGCCATTCTATCCGTTGGCTATCGGGTAAATTCAAGCCAGGCAACCCAATTTCGTATCTGGGCAACTAAAATTCTGAAAGAGTATATGATTAAAGGATTTGCCATGGATGATGAACGGCTTAAAAATGGTCACTATTTTGGCAAAGACTACTTCAAAGAACTACTGGAAAGAGTGCGGTCAATTCGCACAAGTGAAAGAAGAATTTATCAACAAATAACCGATGTTTTTGCTGAGTGCAGCATAGATTATGATGCAAAATCTGATCTTAGCAAGCACTTTTACGCCATGGTGCAAAACAAATTTCATTTTGCCATAACAGGTCAAACAGCCGCTGAAATTGTTTATTCAAAAGCAGATAAGAAAAAACCTTTTATGGGTATGCAAACCTGGAAAAATGCATCAGATGGAAGAGTTTTGAAATCAGATACAATAATTGCAAAAAATTATCTTTTAGAAGAAGAGATAAAAAAACTTGAAAGAACCGTTTCGGGATATTTTGACTATATTGAAAGATTAATTGAAAATAGAACAACATTAACCATGGAAAAACTGGCTGAATCAGTTAATAAGTTTTTGGCCTTTAACGAATATAAGATTCTTGAAGGCAAGGGAAAAATTTCTCATATACAGGCTGAAAAGAGAGCCTTTGCAGAATATGACTACTTTAATAAAACTCAAAAAATTGAATCTGATTTTGACCGTGAAATAAAGAAGCTGTTGAATAATAAGGAAGAAAATCAATGAAATTAAATCTATCAGTACTACACTAAAACTACCCAATTGGAGGCAATAAAGTGGATACTTCTTTAAATCTGAAATTTGCAGAAAGATCAGAGGCAATAGTTACTCAGTTTGGCTTTAAGGACTTGAAATCCTTTGTGAAAAACCAGGTTTTGCTTATGCTTATGGCCAGACTTGAAAAATATGAGGCGGAAAATAAGCGTTTTGGGGCCAAATATCACATGCCCTTTAAGGCGTTTCAGGCAAAAGTTGAAGGATTGCAAAATGAGGAGGTCTTTACGGAAGAAGACGATTATTTAGACTGGCGCTTTGCAAAAGAGACGATTGATAGACTTGAGAAACAAAAACAGGAATTGGAATATGCTTGATCTAATCGCAAGGTGTTGGATTTCATGCGTTTCTTATTGCGACAAAACAATTGAATGGGACAACTTTTATGCCACTTCCTCAAAAGCTATCTTGATGCGTTATGAATCAACTTGATGAAAAAACCAGCATTGGATTTAAAACCAGATCCTGGGATTATTCCTACAAAACATCATCCGTTGGCAGCACAGGACGTCCTGTAAACATTCTGCATGATTTTTATATCCCGGCTTTAACTCTCAGTGTACAATATGATCGTGTGGCCGGATATTTCAGATCAACATCTTTGGCTGCCGCATCACAAGGTT
>JAYENE010000397.1:0-9969 GCA_034721935.1 Thermodesulfobacteriota bacterium | reverse complement strand
TTATTTGGTCGTCGTTATTTCTTAACGCTCACTAACATGCTCAAACAGTCAGCCGTTTTAAATTTAACTGCCCGCCACATCAGGTTGTTGGCAGGTTACTTTTTGAGTTTGTAAATTTCTGTTTATACGATTTTAAACGTTGCGGCCTCAATATGCCCTTGTTTGCATTTGGGGCAACGACCGGGACGCGATAAACGTTCCCGGTCTTTAAACATATAATCACAGTTCAAACAGTGAAACGGATGGATCATAAGTTTCTTTTTTTGGGGCTTTATTGAATGGCGAATATGCTCAAGATGATCGTAAACAGCTTTTTCTCGAATCCCCAATGCCTTAGAAATTTCCCTGGCATTCATTTCGTGGTTTGTAAGAAGCAAGATGATCTGCCGGCGAATTGTTTGCATTAAAATATGATTGCAATATTATTGATTTTGGGGAAACGTATTTTTTAGAAAAGAGGTTACGGCTCCGATAAAATGCTGATTTATCCTATCAGAAGACGTATGCCTTATCAAGGGAATTCAATATGAAATACTCACAGGCAAAACAGGGGCGTATTTTTGTTATACGTCTTGAAGACGGAGATATTGTTCATGAAGAGATTGAAAGGTTCGCGCGCAAGGAGTCCATTAAGGCTGCAGCGCTAATCATTATCGGAGGAGCTGACAAAGGCAGTAAACTTGTGGCAGGGCCGAAGCATGGACGCATGAAAACCATAGAGCCAATAGAGCATATCCTTGACGATGTTCATGAGGTAACAGGGACGGGAACCATTTTTCCGGATGATGAGGGCAATCTAACGCTTCATATGCACATGGCCTGCGGCAGAAAAACATTTACAACAACCGGATGCATCCGCAATGGCGTTAAGGTGTGGCACATAATGGAAGTCATACTTTTTGAATTAACGGAAACAACCGGTATCAGAACATTTGAATCCCAAACAGGATTAAAGCTGCTAAATCCATAAAAAAGGAGATAGGGGTCATAAGATTATAAGTTTCTCATGCCTTTGTTGTTTTTTTGTACTGTTGCCAGGAAAAGCCTGTATAGACGCCTCTGACATCCTGCATTATATTAATAATAAATGGGATTAAATTTGGACAAGACAAAATTAGAGTTTCAGACAGGTAAGGTATTAAGCATTTCAGGCGCACATTTTGTCCATGATCTTTTTTCCAGTTTTCTTGCGCTGTTTTTACCACTTCTTATAAATAAATTCGGCCTCTCTATGGCATTGGCCGGTTCCTTTACAGTTTTTGTTCGTATTCCTTCTGTTTTGAATCCATTGTTTGGCATTATATCTGACCGTGTGAATATATGTTACCTTGCAATCTGGGCGCCTGCACTCACGGCAGTTACAATGAGTTTACTGGGTGTTGCGCAAAGCTATGCAATGGTATGCGTTCTTTTGCTGGTTGCAGGAACAAGCGCGGCAGTCTTTCATGTCATAGGGCCGGTCATGATTGCCCGTGTGTCAGGTGCAAATCTTGGCCGGGGGATGAGTTTCTGGCAGACTGGAGGTGAACTGGCTCGAACAGTTGGGCCGCTTCTTGCTGTTTGGGCTGTCTCAATGTGGGAATTTGATGGAAGCTATCCTGTTATGATTATAGGTATCTTAGCTTCAATATTTCTGCATATAAAGCTCAAAAATGTGATTCCTGTCATAGGCTCTGTCAAACAACATAAAAATGGCAATTTGCTGGAAATATGGCGCAGTCTGCGCCGTGTCATGATACCGCTTGCTGGTATAATGGTCTCTTCTGCCTTTATGGGTGGAACACTTACCGCATTTTTACCGACATACCTGGTGGCGGGAGGAAAGAGTTTGTGGTTTGGCGGGGCAGGCCTGGCAGTGCTTGAATTATCCGGAGCAATGGGCGCTCTGCTGGGTGGCACAATCAGCGACAGGATAGGACGTCATGCTGTTCTTTTGATAGCCATTCCGACTTCATCAATTCTAATGCTCGCCCTTATCTATGCTCCTGAGTGGGCGGCACTGCCCATACTCGCATTTCTCGGATGCAGTCTCTTTGCCGCCACACCAGTGAAACTTGCCATTGTGCAGGATAATTCCAAAGACTGCAGAGGCGCCGCAAATGGCCTGTATATGGGTATAAGTTTTCTGATTACAGCTTCTGTTACTGTTTTTGTCGGATGGATGGCAGATATTCTCGGTCTTAGAATGGCCTTTACTGTGAGTGCATTACTTGGCTTAGCCGGAACCCCGATAGTTTTTTTTCTTCCAAAAAACAAAAAGCAGGCAGGCTGTTGATTTTTATGGTAGGCACGGACAGATTTGAACTGTCGACTTCTACCGTGTCAGGGTAGCGCTCTCCCCCTGAGCTACGTGCCTATTTTAGAAATAGCCGATATCACCTATTGATTATCCTGTCAAGGTGAGACCTTTGCGAAAGGGAGTATTACCAGTTTGTTAAAACCTAAATTGAGCGATTTTTGGCTCGATCTGCACTGATCTCTTGCGCATCAAGGATTCACGAAAATCCTCGACATATCCACGGGTATGCCTGTGGTTTTTGTAAACCCTTATGCATCAAGATTTCAGCACATTTCTTCCCCAAAAATCGCTCAACTTAGGTAAAATTTGAATGATATCCCACAGCATCGTCATTTATCGGGCGGGGTAAACCCGCCCCTACGGGTTACGCGCATCAAATCTCGTAGGGGCGGGTTTATCCCGCCCGAATAGAGTTTATGTTTTCGGCTTTAACAAATTGGTAATGCTCCCTTGCGAAATGCTTCCTTTTGCCTTTAAAATGCGCTTTTACCTAACAGTCTTCAGCCTTCAGCCTATCCACCTGAATAATTACCAATTTTCTATGTGTTCTTCTGGTTATTGTTGGAAGCATTCTGAATCAAGTTCATGCCTATGTAAGTGTAATGAAGACCGGATAATATGGTTATCCCTGCGGTAAACCAGTATAAAATCCATTTAATCATATCAGCTCCGGGGATTTTTGGGTTAAGCAGCAGAAGAAAAATGGTCAACATCTGGAAAACAGTTGTGCATTTACTGATCATCCTTGGTCTAATTTCAATATTTATATTTGCCAGGGCAAAAATAGCAACGCCAAGCAATATCAAAACATCGCGGCTTATTACAATAACGGTAAGCCATCCGGGAACAATTTTAATAACAGCCAGAATAATGAAAGCGCTGGACAAAAGAAGCTTGTCTGCCAGGGGATCAAGATAAGCGCCCAATAGCGTCCGCTGGTCTAAATACCTTGCAAAAAGTCCGTCAAGGGCGTCGCTTATTGCTGCAATAGTAAATACTAAGAGTGCAAAGTGAAGCATACCTTTCAGCAGGAAAATAATAAAAAGGGGTATAAGTAATATCCTGATGACGGTTAAAATATTGGGAATGTTGATCGCATTTTTCTTTTGTTTCAACTTAGCTGATTATCCTATTCTGACGATATAAGTTCAATCCTTAAACGGTTTTGTGACACTTCGTATATATTAATGCCGAACGAATCAAAGGCCTCAAGCATCAGGGCATCTGCAAGCTCCTTGGCATTTCCTTGAAAATCAACGGAAATTACAGATTCATCAAGTCTCATCTCTTTAAGCTGAACACGATTTACACCCGATATATCATTTAAGGTTTTGCGAAACTGTACAAAGTTTGCAAAATTAGCGGTTCCCTCAACAGCAAGTTCAATATTAACAGGCTTCTTTATTTCTCTCCGCCATTCCTCAAGTATTTGCAAAGAAAGGTCTTTACCGGCAAGGGCTCCTGCATCTGAAAGCGCAGCCCTGCCACCTGCGACCTCATCAATATTAACTGAGACAGCAGTTTTCGAGGCAGAGGCAATTTCTTTGCCGGTATCTGTTCTGAATGCCCGCGCCGTTACAGTCCCACTGAATGACTTTATATTTTTGCCCATAATATTCGGCGCCTTACTTGCGATAGATTTGCCGATTATTACCACATCCGCATTAATTTTAGCTCCGAGTTCAACAGCTTCCTGATGATCTAATTCAGCCCCCAAGCTTAATTGTTTATGAACTTTTTGTTCATTTGATTCAGACTCTAAGATTAAAGTCTTATCTGACCTGTTTTGATCTGATTCAAGCTCTAAACTTAAAGGCATGCCAGGTTCCTGCCAGTCTAATCCGGATTCTAAATCTGAAGCTTCATTTCTCAAATTTTGCGCCAACTCTCCATAATCAATTATCAAAAAACCTTTTTTCATCATTACGCGGGTCATGCCGCTTTCCGCAACGCTTTTAACCGCAGACATACCTTCTCCCCACCAGTATTGGGGCAAATTATCTTCAGCGCTTTGCTCTGCAATGAAAAAGAGAACCCGCGGCATAGACTTTTTGCCTATCATAATCCCTGCAATTGAAAGTTGCCGCTGAACTTTGTCAATCGAAACAGTTGCCTGAACCATTACCCTGTAACTATTTCCGTAAAATGCCTCTGTCAGCACCTTGTATCCTTGAACAAACTCTTTGGCGTTACTATATAGAATTTCATTTATAACTTGAAAATTTTGAATTAAAGACTCAAGCGGCAGAAAATCTTTTGCAACATTTTCTATTGCTGAAACCAGGCTGTTGGAAATTGCCCGGTTCCGCGCAACTGCAACATTATTAGAATATATTTTTCCTGTCCCTATAACCAAAACAGTTTTTGTATGTAACTGTTCTTCAGCCTGAACAGCCCCTGGCAGCATCACCACAAAAAAAAGAATAAGCAGCAATATTTGTTTTGACAGTCTCATTTTTAATACTTCCTGACCAGCGCGTAATCGGCGATATTTATAAGCGCTTCCCTTGTCTCTGAAGGTTTAAAAACTCCGACAAGAGCCTGCTTTGCTCTGGCAATATGTTTTGTCGCCAACTCTTGAGTATATTTCAGCCCATTATATTTATTTAACAATTCTAATAAGATCTCAAATTTGTCAACAGAGAAATCCTTATTTTTTATTATTCTCTTCATCATGGCCAGATCTTTTGAATCAGCCTTTGAATCAGCCTGCTTTAATGCATATATGAGCGGCAGGGTTAATTTTCCCTCTTTCAGGTCCGCGCCTGCCTCCTTTCCAAGAACACCGGCATTTGATGTATAATCGAGAAGATCATCAATCATCTGGAAAGCAATCCCAAGGTTAAAACCATAGTTTGATAATGCCTTTTCTTCTTTTTCCGGGGCATCTGCTATAATGGCGCTTACCTGACATGCGCCCCTAAAAAGGATAGCTGTCTTGTTCCGGATAATTTCCATATACTCCTCTTCAGATAGATCCGGTTGCCCCTTTCTCATAAGCTGGTGGATCTCCCCCTGGGACATATTTTCTGTAATTTCCGAAATAATTTTGATGACATTAAGGTGTCCTGTATCAGCCGCAATTGAAAGAGCCCGCGCAAGAAGGAAATCGCCCACAAGAACCGTTATTGAATTGCCCCATATTGAATGGGCTACGGTTTTGCCCCTGCGCAATGTTGCCTCATCCACAAGATCGTCATGTAAAAGTGTGGCAGCATGAAGATATTCAAACATAATGGAAAATGTCTTGTCAGAGTTGCTCTTATAACCGCATATTCTGGCGGAAAGCACCATAAGCAACGGTCTTAGTCTCTTGCCGCCGGCAAACAGTATATGACTCGCTGTTTGAGAAACCAGATCAAGATACGGTTTTAAATTCTGTTTAAGGGCGATCTCAATATCCTCAAGGTCATGTTTAGCTGAAGCTAATATCCTGTTTTTGAGGTTGTTCATACAACTTCTCCTATAAGGTCGTATTCAAGGGCATTCGTAATTTTTGCGTGGGCAAAGCAACCCACCTGCAACTGGTTGGCATTAATATATGTAATGCCGTCTACCTCAGGAGCCTGAAAAGCGCTGCGACCCGAAAAAATGTTATTTTTCCGCTTTTCCTCCACCAAAACTTTTACAACCTTGCCTATATGCTTACTGTTATTTTCCAAAGATATTTTTGCCTGGCTGGACATGAGCAAATCATACCGCTTCCTTGCGGCCTTTTTGGGAACATGTCCGGAAAGCCTGTGAGACAACAGGTCTTCGGAATCTGAATAAATAAAGGCGCCAAGATGATCAAAACGTATTTCCTGTATAAATTTTAAAAGCTGGTGAAAGTCTTTGTCTGTTTCTCCGGGGAAACCCACAATAACGGTAGTCCTGATTGCTGCATCAGGGTCAAGTGATCGTATCTTTTCTATAAGCCTGCACAGATCGTCACGCGAATATTTACGACCCATCCTTTTTAGAACAGATCGGCTTACATGCTGAATCGGAATATCAAAATATGAGCATATATTGCTGTGCGTGGCAACCGTTTTTACAAAAGACCCGGTTATACTTTGCGGATGCCCGTACAGGATTCTGATCCATACATTCTGTGATATGTTTGCAATACTCTCAATCAGCATGCACAGATCAATGGATGGGCTCAAATCCTTGCCATAACAGGTTGAATCCTGAGCAACAAGTATCAACTCCTTTACACCTGACAAAATCAAAAAGCGGGCTTCGGCAATGATATCTTCAAAGGGACGGCTTCTGTATTTCCCGCGAAGCTTGGGAATAATGCAATATGTGCAGCGCTTATCGCATCCTTCCGCAACTCTTAGATAGGCTATGTGTGGAGAGCTATATATTCTTGGCACATTCTGCGGTTGAAGAGGCGCCAGGTTCGGATCCGGCAAAAGACATCTTGAAATATCGGTTAAGCCGCCGGCAGCAGCATGTACAATCTCATTAAAATCCCCTGTGCCAAGGAAAAAATCAACTTCCGGAAGAGCAGATACTATCTCCTCTCTGAAACGTTCGGGAAGGCATCCGGTAACAATCAGTTTCTTGCAGTTATTCCTTTGTTTAAGCTTTGCCAGCTCAAGTATGGTGTCAATCGATTCCTTAATTGCGGGCTCGATAAAGCTGCAGGTATTAACAATTATTACATCGGCTTTTTCAGGATCCTGTGTGGTTGACCAGCCGGCCTTTGCAAGCATGCCCAGCATTACTTCACTGTCAACAAGATTTCGCACACAGCCCAGACTAACCAGATACAGTTTCATTACAGTGATCGGTTCCAGGTTCCACGCGGCGCAAGCGCCTGCGCTGCGCGAGGGTTCAAGCCTGCCCTGGCGCGACTTGAAGTACATCCTGGCACAATCGTACTAAGTACTCGCCAAGAGTTTCTACGCAATGGAACAGGGAAGCCAGGTCTGGGCCAGGGGTTCAAAGGTTATAGCCTGCTTTACAAGGGTTCAAGGTTCAGGGTTCAGGGTTGACAACCTTTGAACCTATGAACTTTGAACGGTGAACTTTCTTTATTGTGGCATTATCCTTTTCCTAACGGTGAGTTAGGGCTTTTCAACCAGGAACCCCGCCGCAGGCGGGGCTCAACCCAGGTTAGAATATAATTCTCTTGCAATTCATAATTTGGGTCCGCCTGCGGCGGACTTCAATTCCTAAATTCCTAAATTCCTTAATTCGTAATTCCTCTTATTTTCTTTATCTCATCTGTAATTAAAGGCGCTATCTCAAAAAGATCGCCGATGATTCCATAATCGGCCTTAGAAAATATCGGCGCGTCCGGGTCCTTGTTTATCGCCACAATAACCTTGGATGACGACATTCCTGCAAGGTGCTGGATGGCTCCGGATATTCCGCAGGCTATATACAGGTTTGGAGAAACAACCTTTCCGGTCTGCCCAACCTGATCTGAAAGGGAACGCCATTCCTCATCAACCGCTGATCGCGATGCGCCGACAGCGCCTCCTAACAGGTCGGCAAGCTCTTCAATAACAGAAAAATCGCTGCCGCCCATGCCCCTGCCGCCCGAAACAATCACATCAGCTTCAGTAAGCTCAACCTTGCCGGTTTCCAGCCTCTTTTCAATAAAGGTGAGATCAATCTTCCCGACATCCACATCAAGTTTTTCAACTGATCCGGCCCCCGCGGTCTTTGCAATACTCATAGAATTTGGCCGAATCGCCGCTATCTGCGGATTTCCATCAAGAACCACATCGGCTAAGATTTTGCCGCCGTACATTGGGCGGGTTACCACAAGATTGCTGTTCTCAACACGAACAGCCACGCAATCCATGGCCAGAGGCGCATTTATTCGCGCTGCAATGCGCGGCGACAGATCCTTTCCCTGGGTTGATGCGCCTAAGATCACAACACAAGGATTTTCTTTATCAATAATATCGGCAATTACATTGGTATAGGCATCATTTACAAATTCACGAAGAGCCTGGTTGTCGGCTATTAGTATTCTGTCCGCCCCATATTGCCCTAACTCTTTTGAGATATCTTCACCTGCTCCCAGAACGACGGCTGTAAGGGGGCAGCCAAGGCTGTCGGCAATACGCCTGCCCTCACTTAAAACTTCGTAAGTAATTTTTCGAAAAGCAGCGTCCGACTGCTCTGCTATTGCAAGCACACATTGCTGTGACATAATCCTCTCCTTATATAAAAAGTAACCGTTCAGATGTTCAGGGTTCAGGGTTAGTGAAGGTTAACGAAAAAAAGTAACCCAGAACCTCTGAACCTTTGAACCCGTGAACGGTTACTATAAAAATTGGTCAAATGGTTGAAATCCGTTGTTATACATTGCCATCAAATGACCCTGGCCTTTTCATGCAAAATTTTGACAAGGGCTGCGGCCTTTGCTTGAGCGAAGTCCCCCTCAATAATCGTGCCCCCTTCCCTTTCCGGAGGATACTTCATTGACATTATCCTGGTCATTGGTTTGCCCGCCTTTTCAGCATCCAATCCAATATCTGCAAGGGTTTTGATGTCAAGAGGCTTCTTTTTTGCTTTCATGATGCCTGGAAGAGAAGCATAGCGAGGCTCGTTCAGCCCGCGCTGCGTTGTAAAAAGGGCAGGCAACGGAGCCTCAAGTATTACCGTTCCTCCTTCGACTGTACGGTGACACCTGATTTTTCCGTCTATGATTTTCTCCTTTATTACCATCGAAACATGTGGAATCTTTAAATATTCGGCTACCGCCACACCTACCTGAAAACCATCATCGTCAACAGCTCTCTGACCGGCTATGATCAGATCAAATGGAATTTCCTTTAGAGCTGCGGCCAGAATACGCGCTATGCCAAGGCTATCACATCCTTCTATCGCAGGATCCTGTATCAGCACACCGCTGTCCGCTCCCATTGCCAGAGCGGTTCTTATTGACTCTGTTGTTTTTTCACGCCCTACGGAAAGGATTGTAACAGAACCTCCATGGACTTCCTTTAGCCGGATACCCTCCTCTACCGCAAATTCGTCATAGGGATTGATGACCATCTTAAGATCATCGGTCTTGATTGACACCCCGTCATCTGCGATCTCTATAAACGACTCTGTTGACGGCACCTGTTTTAATAATACAACAATGTTCACTTTTTATATCCTTTCTTTTTTAGTCATAATTTTAAATTTGATGCACTCGTAAAAAGTCTCCTAAGCTTGTCATTTCGTGCGAAGCGAGAAATCTTTAGTCTGCAACCTATTGAAAAAATAAGATTTCTCCCTATGGTCGAAATGACACATTCGGGAAATCCGACTTTTTACGAGTTCATCAAATTTATGCAATAAAACTTTTAGCACAGAGATCATAAAGCGAGAGCTTTGCATAACTACCGCTATCTGTCATTTCGACCGACGTGCAGCGCAGGCGCTTGCGCCGCGTGAGGGAGAAATCTTAACAGACTTGAACCATTAAGAAAGATTTTTCGTCGTTAACACTCCTCGAAATGACAAAATTCAAAGGTCTCAAAGCACACAGAGATTTTCTATATAAAAAAGAAGGGTTTTCTCTGTGATCTCTGTATGCTCCGTGGTGAAAAATATTGCTTTTTTTCTGTTCTTAAACCTAAATTGAGCGATTTTTTACTCGATCTGCACCGATCTCTTGCGCATCAAGGATTCGCGAAAATCCTCGACATATCCACGGGTATGCCTGTGGTTTT
>JAYENE010000396.1:0-9981 GCA_034721935.1 Thermodesulfobacteriota bacterium | reverse complement strand
AAAATTTTATTTGGTCGTCGTTATTTCTTAACGCTCACTAACATGCTCAAACAGTCAGCCGTTTTAAATTTAACTGCCCGCCACATCAGGTTGGTGGCAGGTTACTTTTTGAGTTTGTAAATTTCTGGAGAATAGCTTGATATTACGTAAAATCCGTAAATATTTATTAGACTTCATGAACTGGATAGCAAAAGGTTACAAAGATAAATCCTTTTGCCCGACCTGAAAACTGAAGCCACCCAGCGCCAGGAGGCGCAAATAATATGGCTACATTCCATGTCTCCGCTATCCGATTGTATTTGTAGCGAAATGCATCACAATCCTTTCACATTTTTGCGTTATATTATCCCGTGCATGTCTCTTATCTTCATCATTGTGATTGCAACCGCGGTGGTTTCTTTTGCACAGAGCAATGAACGGCTGTTTGATGATGATCCTGCCGAGCCGTGGCATATTACCGCCGATGAAATAAGCTTTGATAAAAAAACCGATCAACATATCGCAAAAGGAAATGTTACTATAACCAAAAAGAACAAAAGGCTTACAGCCGATTTTGTTCGTTTTGATCATGAAACCATGGAGGTGCTGGCTATCGGCCATGTGATAATGATGGCAGGTGAGGATATACTTGTCGGTAACAGGATGGAGATGGATCTGGAGGCTGAAATCGGAACAGTATATGATGGAACAGTATTTATTAAAGAAAACCATTTTTATATAAAAGGGGACAGGATACAAAAGACAGGAAAAGACTCTTATGCCGTCGGCAAAGGCAGTTTTACAACATGTGATGGCGATCATCCGGCATGGAAAATAACAGGGAGAAACCTGAAGGTTACCCTGGAAGGATATGGTTTTGTTAATCACGCGGCTCTTTGGGCAAAAAGAGTTCCTGTGTTGTACACGCCCTTTTTGGTATTTCCTGTAAAAATAAAGAGACAGTCCGGCCTTTTGCCGCCACAAGTAGTATATTCGAAACGGAAATGGGAGGAATACATACAGCCTTTTTACTGGGCTATTAATGAAAGTTCTGATGCAACCTTATATTATCACCATATTGGACGCCGGGGAGACAAAATAGGTTTTGAATACCGCTATGTTTTAGATAAAAAGTCAAAAGGGACTTTAATGTATGATTTTTTGCACGACAGAAAGGTAGACAACGGCGCAACAGAGTCCGAAGAGGAATGGGGATATACGGATGATAGTGTATTGCGACCCAATTCCGACCGATACTGGTTCAGGATGAAACACGATCAGGCGCTGCCTTCCGGTTTTACCGCAAAACTGGACATAGACATTGTCAGCGATCAGGATTACCTGCATGAATTTAAGGACGGATATACGGGGTTTGACGTAACAGATAGATATTTTAGCAAAAACTTTGGCAGAGACCTTGACGATTATACTGATTCAACAAGGGTAAACAGTTTGAGCATAAGCAAGAGCTGGTCACAATTCAGCCTTAACGCCGAAACCCGCTGGTATGACAATGTAATAAACCGTCGCCAGAATGAAACAGATACCACAATACAGATGCTGCCGGTTGTTGATTTTAATGCATCCAGGCAGCAGATATCCGGCGCTCCCTTTTATTTTGACCTTGATTCCGAATATACATATTTTTACAGAGAGGATGGTTCAAGGGATACTCCAAGGGCACACCGGATGGATGCGTACCCAAGAATGTATTTGCCTTTAAAATTCAAACATTACCTGTCTGTTGAACCGTCTGTCGGGCTTCGGGAAACAGCCTGGCATTTTGATAAAGAGGAATATAGATCGTCCGATAAAGCAACGCTTTACAGGGAAATGTATGACGTTAAAATAGACCTTTCTTCAAACATTCATAGAATATATAGCCTGCAGAAAAGCTGGATTGACAAGATAAAGCATGCAATAACGCCGCAAATAGTCTATGAATATATACCTGGAAAGGATCAGAGTAAATATCCCTCGTTTGACGGTGTTGACAGAATTGCAAGAAAAAACCTTGTAACATACTCTCTGACAAATATTTTTACGTCAAGATCGCAGACCAACAGCACAAAGAAAGACAATCTTGATAAAAAGGACAATGATGAACCCGTAAACTATACCTATAATCAGTTTTGCCGTTTAAAGCTGGAGCAGAGTTATGACATTAACGAGGCAAAAGAGGACACCCCATCCCAATGGGCAAATCAAAAGGAAAAGAGACCTTTTTCTACAATCTATGGTGAGATAGACATAGATCCTGTCCAATACGTTTCTGTGCAGGCAGATGCCACATGGTGTCAATATGATAGTCTGGTTAAATCACGCAACATTGCGGCAACATTATCCGATAAACGCGGAGACAGGCTCTTTGTTGAACACAGATATACCTATAACTCGAGCGAATCCATTTATACAGATATGAGCCTGGCTGTAACGGAGCAGTTAAAGGTATATGCTGATTATGAGCGAAATCTTTACAGTCCTCAGGATATAAAAAAAGGCATTGGATTTTTGTACAAGGCCCAGTGCTGGTCCATAGATTTTAGCTATACACACGAAGATAATGACAGGAAATATGCATTTATAATTAATCTTTACGGGATCGGAGAGTTCGGCAGAAACATAGCGGGGCGCATGATGGAAGAGCCGCTGTAACGGAGCCTGGGTTATTAGATGGAGATAAAACAGATTAATCGCCTGTGGTATGTTCTGCATACGAAAAGCAGATTCGAGACTGTAGTTAATGATGCTCTAATCAAAAAATCGTTTGAGGTTTTCCTGCCAAAAATCCTGGTAAAAAGCAGGCGCCGTGACAGACGGTTAATGATAAGGGCACCTCTTTTCCCTGGCTACCTGTTTTTAAAAACCAGCCTGCAATCCCCCAAATATATTGAAATGTTAAAGACAGGCGGGGCTGTTCGTTTAATCGGCAACAAAGAAGGGCCCATCCCTGTTCCCACCGAGACCATTAAATCGCTTAAAATTATGGTGGCGGAAAACAACAAAGTTTTTACTGGCGCCTGTTTCAAAAAAGGGGACCCTGTTACAGTGGTTTACGGCCCGTTTACAGGGTTGGCAGGAACCTTTGTCCAATACAGGGGCAAAGGGAGAGTTATTGTTACCATCGAAGCCCTTAGACAATTTGCCGCAGTGGATGTGAGCGAAGATGATGTTGAAAAGCTCCCAAAAATATTGTTATAACCGCTTGACTTCTTAACGAGTTTTGTTTAATAATTTTATAATAAAAAGACAGAGCGAAGCGATTCCGCAAATCGACAATCGACAATCATCAATTTTGACTATGAGTAGGTATAGTTCACAAACAGCATGCACAGTTGTTGTTTGGCCGAAGTTAGAACCAAGTTCAACGGCAGGTATTGCAAAAAGGAGGGTATATGAATAAGCTGGAGATTATTTCCGCCTTAAAAACCGAGGCTAATATCTCAAAATCGGATGCCACAAGTGTGGTTCAAATATTTTTTGATTCTATGCAGAATGCCCTTGTGCAGGGAGAAAGAGTTGAAATTCGCGGGCTGAGCAGCTTTTTTGTAAAAAAGTACAAGGCATATACCGGCAGAAATCCAAAGACAGGTGAAAAGGTTCTGATAAAGCCCAAAAAGCTCCCGTTTTTTAAGGCCGGAAAAGAATTGAAAGACAGGATAGACAGTTAAATTTGTGTCCGGATTTGCGGTGACAATAGATCAAAAAAAGCCGATACAACTTTTAACTGCCTTTCTGCAACATGGCGCCATCCCTAACGCCCTTCTTTTTACAGGCATGGAAGGAGTTGGCAAACGCACCACAGCCATGATGTTTGCCATGGCGTGTAACTGTCTGAGCAAAGAGCCATGGAGCTTTTTTCAGGGCAAGAACCAGGCAACAAAAGACCGTATCTGTTATTGCAAAACATGTATGAAAATCCGATCAGGAAATCATCCTGATATCATACATGTTAAACCGTCAGGCGCCTATATCAAGATCGCTCAAATACGTTCTTTGCGTGATATTCTTGCCATGAAACCTTACGAGGCAAGGATGCGTGTTGTAATAATATCAAATGCCCGGGCAATGAACCCTTCGGCAGGCAATGCGCTGCTCAAGGTTCTTGAGGAACCACCTGGTCGGACCATTCTGATACTTACCACCATACAGTCGTCTGATCTCCTCCCTACAATTGTTTCACGCTGTCAGCATATCAGATTTAACCCAATTTCCTGCAAGAGCCTGGAAGATATTCTGGTTGACAAAGAGGGGCTTGATTATGATGATGCAAAAATAATTGCGACTCTGGCAAAAGGGAGTTTGTCTAAAGCCCTTTCAATGGTTAAGCCTAACAACCGTGTAAGCTGGATAAACCGGCGCAGTTGGCTTATAAACACCTTAAGCCTTGATATGCCCGGCCAACTGTCAAGACAACCGATCGTTTCGCTTTTGGCTTTTGCAGCAGAGTTATCAAAAAACAAGGAAATCCTGCAAGATTCTCTGGATGTGATTAAATCCTGGCTGAGAGACGTTATTGTATATAAATACTGTCCCGAAAAACTTATAAACAGGGATTTGATTGACAACATTCAACATGCTTCACAAAAACTTGCGACAAGAGATCTGATAGCAAAAATTGAAGCTATCCGGACCGCACAAAAAAGGATTAAGGCTGGAGCTAATTTAAGGTTGACTTTAGAAGTCATGGTAATGCAGCTCGCGCATGAACCGGAAAAATTGAAGAATAATTATGGCAAAGATTGTAAGGGTAAGATTTAAGCCTTTTGGCAAGGCTTACGATTTTGACAGCGGCGCATTTGTGCTTAGCTGCGGAGATCATGTAATTGTAGAAACAGCGCAGGACCTTTGTTTTGGAACGGTTGCGGCGCCTCCCGCGCTGCGTGATGAACGGTTGTCGGCCAGGCCGCTTAAAAAGGTGTTTCGTCTCGCTAATGAAAAAGATTTCAAGCAGCAAGAGAAAAACCTTGAAAAAGAAAGATTGGCCCGAGCATTCTGCATTAAATGCGTCAATGAGTTAAAGCTGAAAATGAACCTGTTTGTTGTTGAAAGCTCCTTTGATGGCAGCAAGCTGACCTTTTTTTTCACGGCTGAGGGTCGTGTCGACTTTCGTCAACTTGTTAAAAAGCTGACCAACCGGTTCGGAGTCAGGATTGAGATGAGACAGGTTGGAATACGCAATCAGGCCAAGATGAGCGGCGGCATTGGAAAATGCGGACGACAAATCTGTTGCTCCTTGTTCATGAATGCATTTGAACCGGTTTCTATACGTATGGCAAAGGACCAGAATCTGTCGCTTAATCCAACAAAAATTTCCGGCCTGTGCGGCCGGCTAATGTGCTGTCTTGCATATGAATATGAAACATACAGGGAGCTTAAGAAAAGGTTTTCAAAGATTGGAAAAATAGTGAAAACTGCAAGCGGAACGGGCAAGGTGATTCGACACAACGTAATACACAATCGTTTGACAATACGTATGGATGAGGGTCGGGAGATAGAATTGGCGTTAGATGATATTATAACCTAAATCGAGCAGGAGAAAAAATGACCAGGCCGTTTTATATAACAACCCCTATTTATTATGTAAATGCAATGCCCCATCTTGGACATGCATATACTACTATTGCAGCCGATGTTGTTTGCCGGTTTAATTTTATGCGGCAAAATGAAACCTTGTTTTTAACCGGCACAGATGAACATGGGGACAAAATAGCACGCGCCGCTAAAAAGGAGAATATAAGCCCCAGGTCCTATGCGGACAAAATAAGCAAAGTCTTCAAAGAGTTATGGCCACAACTTAACATTAAATATAATTATTTTATCCGGACTTCCGATCCAGCCCATATCGCTGTTGTGAAGCAGATACTGCAGAAAATTTACGATGCGGGCGATATCTATTTTAGCGAGTATGAAGGGCTCTATTGCTTTGGATGTGAACGCTTCTTTACTGAGCGTGAGCTGGTTGACGGAAAGTGCCCCGACCATCTCACTGAACCGGAACTTATCAAGGAGTCTAACTACTTTTTCAAGATGAGCAGGTATCAGGACTGGCTTATTGATTATATTGAGAAACATCCTGATTTTATTCGACCTGAACAATACAGAAATGAAGTCCTGTCATTTTTAAGCGAACCACTTGAAGATCTTTGCATATCACGCCCGATTACGCGACTTAAATGGGGAATCACCCTGCCGTTTGATAAAAACTATGTTACATATGTATGGTTTGATGCTCTTTTAAACTATATCTCAGCCCTTGGATATCCTGACGGAGAGCTGTTTAAAAAGTTTTGGCCGTATGCCCAGCATATAGTTGCCAAGGATATTCTCAAGCCTCACGCTATATATTGGCCTATCATGCTCAAGGCTGCCGACATTCCAATGTATAAGCATCTTAATGTTCACGGATACTGGAATGTTGATCAGGGCAAGATGTCCAAAAGCATTGGGAATGTTGTAGAGCCGCTCCAGTTGAAAAATATTTATGGGCTTGATGCATTCAGATTTTTTTTGATGCGGGATATGGTATTCGGGCTTGATTCCAACTTTAGCGAACAGGCGCTGGTTCAGAGAATCAATGCAGACCTGGCAAACGATCTTGGCAACCTGTTTTCCAGGGTTGTTGCGATGGCTCACAAATATTTCAAAGGCATAGCCCCTGAGGTTGATCCGAGAGTTGAAGATGAATTTCAGCTTGGTCTTAAATCAAATGTGCTGGCTGCAATCTCCAAATATGAGCATGCCATGGAAAATTTTACTTTTCACAAAGCTCTTATAGTAATATGGGAGTTAATCGCCAAGATGAACAGATATGTCGATGTTACGGCGCCATGGATGCTTGCAAAGAAAAAATCCAGCAACAAAGAATTGCAGGTTGTAATTTCGAACCTTCTTAACGGGCTCGGAGTGATAGCAGGCCTTATTTATCCGATCATGCCGGATACATCCGCAGCCATGCAAAAGCATCTTGGCATGGATCCGGACATGATTGCAAAAGGGCGCTTTAACAAGCTGGATATGCTTAAAACATGGAAAATAATTAAGCCGGGCACGCAGCTTCCAAAAGGAATCACCCTTTTCCCCAGAATTGACCTGAAAAAGAATAAGGCTGCATCACAGAAGGAGGCAATCGCAGGAGACCTCTCATCTGTTTTAAAACACGACATACCTATAGAAAAATTTGGCGCAATTGATCTCAGGGTGGCTACTATACTCAGCGCGGAATCGATTCCAGGAGCAAAAATGCTGCTTAAGCTTGAGGTTGATCTGGGAGAAAAGCGGACCCTTATAGCAGGTATTGCCGCAAGCTATAAACCTGAAGAGCTGGTTGGGAAACAGGTAATTGTGGTTGCCAATTTAAAGCCGGCTAAAATAATGGGAATAGTTTCAAACGGAATGGCGCTGGCTGCTGTCGATAATAATGGCTGTTCTCTATTAACCTTAGACAGGAAGGTTAAGCCGGGAACACCAGTGAGCTGAAAGCGACCATAATCCCGGATGGATTTACCGCACAGCCCTTCTCCTTGTATCCGAAATTGTCGGAAATACTATTTTAGTAATTTCTACACTTTGCTTTCCTATAAAGACCCCGGCTTACACTCCATGCGCCCTCAAAAAAGAGGGGAATTTGTATGTAGCGCTGGATGTGGAAACAACCGGTCTTTCGCCCCAAAACGGGGACAGGGTAATAGAAATCGGCGCTGTTGCCATCGAGGAGCAGAGTATTATTGCTGAATTCAGCAGTCTTATTGATATTGACAAAAAGATCCCCCGGCAAGTTCAGCAGGAGCACGGCATAACCAATGAAATGCTTGAAGGTGAACCAAAACCGGACGTAGTGCTGCCGGAGTTTTACAAATTTATTGCCGGAAGTATCCTGGTGGCCCATAATGCAAGTTTTGATATCAGATTTTTAAGACATGAATTTGCTTTATTAGGCATGAGCCTGAATAACCAGTCTTTATGCACACTAAAAATGAGCAAAAAACTATACCCGCATCTGCCCAATCATAAACTGGAAACAGTAAGCCGGTATTTGCTTGGGAAAGCGTGCGAACAAATGCAGATGCACCGCGCGCTTGATAACGCAAAACTTGCAGCCATGATATGGCTTGAAATGGGAAAGATGTGAGCAGCGCAAAAAAGATCATTTACAAAAGAATTTGCATTCAAACAAACGATAACCTATAGTCAAATTATAATCTACCTGGATAACGAAATTAAGTAATGATACAGAACCCTGAACAACTGAAAAAACTGGAAGACAGATTTATTCGAGATGAAGGCAAGCTGAGTTTTTCCTATGCCATACGTCTTTTTACATATATGTGGGATGAGGGCGTGAGTCTCGGCATTTTCCCTCCCAAAGAGCCATTAGAAGGAATAGATGTAGATATAAGGATTGCGAAGGTGTTGAATTCATGTTCGAGAAAATCCTTTCCAGTATAGGCGCATCTCTCAAAAAACGTGATATTCCCTACATGATTATCGGGGGACAGGCCGTATTACTTTACGGGGAACCCCGCCTTACCAGAGATATTGATATTACCCTTGGTGTGAATGTCGATCATCTTGATGAGCTTCTTGCCGTTGTTCAAGAACTCACCCTTAAACCTCTCCCCGAAGATCTGAAATCATTTGTCAGGCAAACCATGGTGCTGCCGGCCCTGGACGAAACTACAGGGATAAGAGTAGATTTCATTTTCTCATTTACCCCCTATGAAACAGAAGCCATAAAAAGAGCAAAAAAAATAAAGATAATGGACAGGGAGGTCAATTTTGCCTCTCCTGAAGATCTAATAATCCATAAAATCTTTGCTGGCAGACCACGAGATGTCGAGGATGTGAGAACCGTTCTCCTGAAAAACCCTGATATTGATGTTCAGTATATACGAAAATGGCTTAAGGAATTTGATCTGTTTTCTGAGAAAAAAGAATTTCTCAAAACCTTTGAGGAAGTAAAAAAAATATAAGTTTCCTCCAGTTTCCCACTTTGAAAAAAAATAAGGATACCTTTTGAAAGCTTAATGATTGGAAGAGGATGGATAAAGAAAAGGGCAGCAAAATACGGGGCCGGATATGGGGATCAGATATTGCGTCTTGACCGTGTTGAACTTTTGTCAATCGGCATTGCGGGCTGGGATAATCCTCCGGTAAAAGGAAAAATATGGATAGACAATATCCGTTTTTATGAATGAAAAAACAAAGCCTTGCTCTCGGGGCATCCTATAATCCTTCTGTCAAGCACAAAGCATACGTTTTCAATAAACGAATTAATTCAATAAGATAGGAGAGCGGCTAATTTCTGGGCGCACTTCTCCTTATAGTTTATTAAAAAATTTTCGGCGAATCTCCCACTATCGCGAACCACGCATCTGATCGTTACGATTATCCAGTATGCCGCAACTAAATGCTGCCGCTAATCATCCCTTATCCAGAGTTCAAAGTTCAGTCCCGCCAAACAGACGGCGGGCAGGGGACGGCATAGGATTGTCCCTCCAGTCACAACAAACCATCGGGTTCGGGTCTTCATTCTTGACATTGTTCCCAAATCTGCCAGGCAGGAACCTCAGATTAAGTCCTAACAGAAACAACGGAGTCATGGTCTGATCTTGACTCATGTTAGTGTGGAATCCGAATTAATGTTGAGACCAAAGCGTGGCCCGAATTTCAGAGAGGCCAAGGGCAGAAGGGACATCTTAATTATTGATGACTAAAACACCGGTTATGCAATAAAGGTCTCACTTCGCTGCATATATTCTTTACGTTTTTTCTGATTTCTGCCATAATTTTATAGTTTATGAGCATACCTCTTTTTTCTTAGGATTAATTTATTTATTTTTTTAGGAGGTATTCCTAAATTTAATATAAAATTACAATCTGATTTTTATACGAGACAGAACTTGGACATGCTTATGAATATGAACTCAAATAAATTTGTGAACCTTGCTGAGAAAATCATTGATGGTCATATTCCTGACGTTGAAGAATATCGAACTATCG
>JAYENE010000395.1:0-2282 GCA_034721935.1 Thermodesulfobacteriota bacterium | reverse complement strand
AAAATCTTATTTGGTCGTCGTTATTTCTTAACGCTCACTAACATGCTCAAACAGTCAGCCGTTTTAAATTTAACTGCCCGCCACATCAGGTTGTTGGCAGGTTACTTTTTGAGTTTGTAAATTTCTGCTTATTACAGTATTTACCAAAAATGCCAGAATTAGCATTTTTGGTAAATAGCGAACTGTCAGGAGGTTTTACTGCAACCTGGAAAACTGTAAGTTCTCACAATAAATTGCTATTTATCAGGTTTGCTAATCTTGGTATTTTTGATAAATGAACTATAGAACTTGGTTACAAATCGCTATTTGGGGATTTTGCTAATTGTGGCATTTCCCCTAAATGATCTCAAATAATGTCTCTATTTTTCCCTAACCTCCTTAAAATTCTCTCCTGTAGACATCCGAAAACCCTCTTGATAAATCGCTATTTGCCGAAATTGCCAGTCTTGGCAATTTCGGCAAATGATGTGATAATATTAATTTCATCCTGCCTAACGCCAAAATCAGCCGTCACAAAAAAGCCACGACAAATTTTCGATTAATAAAAAAAATGTACGATATTGTTTACAGAATATACAAAATCCACTAAATCTTTTTGGTTCCAATTTTTGGAGAGACATATCTTCTCTCATCATTTTCATCGAAATCAATACTATCGTTTCCCTTTAGTCCATGCTGCATAACAATTTTAATAATTTGATCTGAGGTAATTTTGTCTCCACAAATCCAAGAGTATTTTTTTGATAGTCCATTAATAGTTGGTCTTGATATTGTTTTTGTGCCAACATTCATTTTGTCTGATGCATCCATAATGTTTAATACTATTTTTGCAAATTCATACAAATCATTTTCATAAAGAATTTTAATCCCTCTAAGTTTACTTAGTTCATGGCTATCAGAATTTATTTTAAATTTCATTTTGCATAACCTCAGTTTTTTCATTTTTCCTTAGGCTAACGCCCCGCTTCACCTGACGGCGGCGCGAACCGAAGTCCTATTTAATGGTGCAATATTCTTTAATGGTGCAATACTCGGCGCACCGAAAATATTGAAAAACCGCACGCTCCCGCCGGTCAGAGTGCAAGCGGATGTTATACGATATTTTCTATTATTTCATGTAAATCTTTAATGACTTCTTTAAAAGATCTAGATAAATCAATTTCTACAACTATGGTATGGATATTCGGTTCGTTAAGTACCGTTACCGCCCTTTCATTATTTTTGCTAAATTCACGTAGTGAGGTTTGAAATTCACGCAATCTTTTTCTGCCGAAAAATCTGCATGATAAAAACTCAATTTGGCTTATTTGTTTCAATTCGTTAATTGAAATCGGATCACAAAATTATCTCGGATACCTTTTTCCAACATGACAGAAAAATTCAATACTTTGGCAATTCTTTTTACACTATACTTTTCTGTTGGTATCAAATCATACATATTTGTTTGCTCGTATAACGCAGAAGTCACTTGCCGGAAAAGCTATGATGAAGATGGCAGATACAAAGCTTTGCGAAAATAAAGTAAATACGAGAAATGCCGCAGCTTTTCCGGTCAGGTGAACTGTTTTGTTCGGGGCGGTTGCTTGTAATGAGCAGCGTATAGGTCTAAAAGACTACGGATCATTTTCTGATACTGCGTATTATGCTTTTTTGCTTCAGTTTTAAAAAAATCAACGCTATCTTTGCTGAGGGTAATAGTAATTTTTACATTTTCCTGTTTAAATAACAAATCTTCAGGAGGAGGCAGAAAATCATCTACTATGCGCAGTTTCCCCAATGGTTCATCAGTATATTTAACTTTGGCTTTCATATATTTTCCTTCCTTTTCGCCAATATCCCGCACCAATAATGCGTATAACACTGCCACGATATGTGAAACGAACAGTTATAATTCCATCACCGCCTTTACCAAAACAGTAAAATCGTTTTTCCTTTTGGCTGTGATTTAAGTCCTCTGCAATAATGCGGTCAGGATCGGTAAAAGCATATTGGGCAAGTTCAAACGAAATCCCGTGTTTGTCCTGATTTTCTTTGTCTTTTTTTGCATCCCATTCAAATTTTACCTTTTTTATATTCTGATTATATCGGATTTAGGGGAGCCTGATAATGAGAGACGTAACTGGTTGTGGTTAAAGTGCAAACACGCATAACATGCTGATATTGCAAAAGATATTTTTGACTAGATTTTTTCTCAATAATTTTATATGGTTAGAGACAAATCCATTTCAAAGGAGGTCTCTAACCATATGGGAAAAGCAGATACAGGATCCACTACTCGGAAT
>JAYENE010000394.1:0-2295 GCA_034721935.1 Thermodesulfobacteriota bacterium | reverse complement strand
GGCTGAACATATCTGTACAGGCCATAGGCAAATCGGTAATTCGGGGCGAGAGCCTGTTAGCAGACAGTAAATATTCTCTAACTGGTAAATAAGTTTAAAAGTTAGGAACGTCCCCAATGTGTCCCCGGGTTTGATGCGGAGCAGAACATTTCAAAAACCGCCGAGCTGTTGGCGGTCAGGTGCAGCGCTTTGTTCTCCGGCGGTATCAAGTGCGAGAGGGGTCAAAGTAAAAACACGAGCGAGTCGATTTGCTTTGCGCAAGTCCCCTCTACGAAGAGCGTCTCGCACATCATCAAGTTTCAATGCATCATCAAGGGACAAATAAGGCGACCAGCCTTCATCAGTATCGATCAGTTCGATTCCAACTTCGGCCACATATTGTCCTTCGTGTACTAATTTTTTATGTTGTCTCTTCCTCATGACATTCTCCTCATGAAATCGCTTGACCATTTGGCTGGGTCAGGCCTGTATGCAGTAACCAAAACAGCTGGCGACCTGGCGCCTTTGGGAATTCCCCATACCACATGGATCGAATTAATCTCAGAATCTTTCTGTAACACTAATACACATGGTCCTTTTATGTAGTCTGGATAATCATCAATTACTATGGCTTCCTTAATACCGAGCAAAACGTCCCTAACAAAAATACCATCTTCAGCTAACTCATCATAACCATGATCAGATATTTTAATATCTTTGCGTTCAATAAGTTCGATAATCCGTTTGAGTGTATTGCTCATATTAAGATTTTAGCCTCTCAGGCTCCTTTTTGCAGTGATTCCAATATGACTAACCGTTTAATCCTGGCCGGGGACCGGGTTTTGTTGGTGTGCATGTAATAACCAAGTAGAGCTGACAAGACGTAGCAACCTACAATAGCAACCGCAGCCAACTTGATTGTCCTGTTTTTCATTGGTTTTCAACGCTAACAAATAATTATATGATTTTTCTAAATACCACACACAAAAAATGTCGGCAACAAAAATGCAATTTTGTAGTTTTAACACGCAATAAATGGAGATAGACGTGTACAGATCAACACAATGAGAAGGATTCCATTAGTGGCAAAACCATTACTGAATTTCTAATTCTTTTCCGCCTTAATCAACAAGACAGCCGCCAATGAGCGGGGCATAATCCTTGCCTCAAGCCATACAGGCAACATGTAAAATCGGTTGGCCTACCTCTAATATCAATTTTATGTTTTCGTGCCGCAGGTTTTTTCCCACAGCCATTTTCCGGAGGCGGTAATTGTATAGATAGTTTTTTCAGAAGAGTATATTTGCTTTCTTCAAAGAAATTCTGGAACCGGTTTGCATCGAAGGGACAAAGTTAATGAAAGGCAGCGAAACTTATAATCTGAAGAACGTCCCGTACCCTAAAACCGCGAACCGTGTGTCTTTACATTGCTGACGCTCAGAGCAATGCTTTGTTATAGCACTTTTTGCAAGGACTTTGGTGGGTTCGGAGGTCAGGGGCCAGAAATCGGGAGGCAGGAAACTTAAAACTCAAGACTGAAGCCCCCATTCGTTCGAAATGACAACATGAAAAAGGGGGCGGTTAGCCCCCTTCCCTTTTTTTTAAGCGACTGTGGGAATGCGGTTGTCAAGATTTTGTTGGGTTTAGCGCAGGCTTCACTTCGTGTCGTTTCTCAACCCAACCTACGAGCTACATCAAAGCGATCTGAGATTTTACCCATAAGGCAAATAAAACAGTTCCGGTCCTCATCATCCCAAAATATATCCTTCTGTTCGTTCCCCCGTGAAAGAACATGATACAACAGGGCGCCTTTACTCGATTCTCCATGGTCTTGACATTTTTGTTCAATAGCATCTGCGTAAACAGATGTCAAACTAATGCGCTAATCAAGATGTGACCAAAGCTTTTGTGAGTAGGAAGGGGAACGAAGTTAAAAAAACAGGGGCTTCTTGATGAATAAGTTATTTATTTACTTACTTACGATCGCATTTCCCCCCGCCTTGTGTGTCATCTCATCTTCAATGCCATTTGCAAGCAGATATCTTATATATGCGCTGTAAGACAGGCTCCTCTTTTTTGCAAGCATCTTGACTTTTTGAAACACAAGTGGATCAAATTTGATTGAAACAGGTTTTAGTTTTGGCCTTTTAAAAGTATCTTTGGATTCTAAAAGATCCTCCCAATAATCCCCAATTGAGTTTCTTTCCCAGAATCTTATCTCTTCTTTTGCTGTTTTGAAATCAGGCAATTTCATTGTTTACCTCTTTTTTTATAAAGCTTTTTCGTTTTGTCATCCATATCCATTGACGTAATAAC
>JAYENE010000393.1:1939-10061 GCA_034721935.1 Thermodesulfobacteriota bacterium | reverse complement strand
AAATTTTATTTGGTCGTCGTTATTTCTTAACGCTCACTAACATGCTCAAACAGTCAGCCGTTTTAAATTTAACTGCCCGCCACATCAGGTTGTTGGCAGGTTACTTTTTGAGTTTGTAAATTTCTGAGGATAGAGAAAACAGGAAAGAGTTAAGAAAACGGATTTTTCCTCTATTCTCCCTGTTTCCTGTCTATCAATACTTCAAGCACCGCCTTATGCATATGAAGCTTGTTTTCAGACTGGTCCCAAACAACCGAATTAGGCCCTTCCAGCGCCTCTTCGCTAATTTCCTCACCCCTGTGAGCCGGCAGGCAGTGCATTACTATAACATCTTTCGAGGCCTTATTAACAAGCTCTTTATTTACCTGAAAAGGCTTAAAGACCTGCTTTCTTTCGATTTGCTCACTCTCCTGTCCCATGCTTGCCCATACATCGGTATATATCACATCGGCATCTTCTACCGCCTCAACAGGATCCGACGTTATCATAATCTTGCCACATTTTCTCTCAAGCGCTTTTTCGACAATTCTGCTATCAGGGTAATATCCTTCAGGACAGGCTAATGTAAGATTCAGCCCAAGAACAGCCGCAGCATTTATCCATGAATGAGCCACATTATTGCCATCTCCGACCCATGCTATTTTCAGATCTTTGTAAGCTCCTTTGTGCTCTATCACGGTCAAAAGATCGCTTAAAACCTGGCAGGGATGGTATAGATCGGTCAGGGCATTTATTACCGGAATAGCTGCATACTCTGCAAATTCCTTCAGCAAATCCTGAGAAAATGTCCTGATAGCGAGGCAATCCAGGTATCTTGAAAGAACTCTGGCAGTGTCCGTTACCGGCTCATTTCTGGCGATCTGAGTATCTTTGGCGCTGATAAATATAGAAGTTCCGCCAAGCTGAGCCATTGCCGTCTCAAAAGACAGACGAGTGCGTGTCGAAGGCTTGTCGAAAATAAGGCCCAATGTTTTTCCGGCGAGCAACTTGCCGGGAATCTTTTTATTATGATCCTTTTTAAGCTCAAGCGCCCGCCTGAATAAGATCTCAAAATCTTCTTTGGACAGGTCTAAAAGGGTTAGTATGTCTTTTTTCAACGCAACCTCTCATAATATTTCATCCAGACATGTTATCAGGGGGTCTATCTCATCCTTTTTTATGATAAGTGGGGGGATAAATCGTAAAATATTACCCTGAATGCAGTTTATCAGGAACCCTTTTTCCACGCATTTTTTCACAACAGGCATGCCATCTGTTTTAAGCTTTATTCCAAGCAGTAAACCGATCCCGCGGACATCCGTAATAGAATCATGTCTGTCTTTCAGCCACAAAAGTCTTTCCTTAAAATAGGCCCCGATCTGTAAGCAATGGTCTATAACCCTTTCCCTGACAAGAGTTCTGACAACCTCAAGTGAAGCGGCTGTGATAACCGGCGTGCCTCCAAATGTCGATGCGTGCGAACCCGGACCGAATGTCTCAGCAATATTTTCTTTAGCCAGCATGGCCCCTATAGGCAACCCATTAGCAAGCGCTTTGGCCAATGTCATAATATCCGGCTCAACTCCGAAATGCTCATAAGCAAAAAGTTTTCCGGTGCGACCTATTCCTGTCTGTATTTCATCAAAAATCAGCAAAATCCCTGTTTTATCACAAAGCCGCCTCACATCTTTAAGGTATTCCGCATCAGGGCAGCGGACCCCTCCTTCACCCTGAACAGGCTCTATAATAACTGCGCATGTAAATGGCTTGATTTTATTTTTTAGCGCATCAATATCATTAAATGGCACAAAATCAAAACCTCCCAACAAGGGGTTGAAACCATGCCTGATCTTGGCCTGGCCTGTGGCAGAAAGGGTGGCCATAGTGCGGCCGTGAAAAGATTTCTCCGCAGCAATTATCCTGTTGCGCTGTATGTCCCCTTTATCATGGAAATACTTTCTGGCTAACTTTATTGCGGCCTCGTTTGCTTCAGCGCCGCTGTTGCAGAAAAAAACCCTGTCTGCAAAACTGTTGTCGACAAGCCATGACGCAAGCTCTACCTGGGGAACCGTATAATAAAGGTTCGATACATGAAAAAGGGTGTTTGCCTGATCTGACAGGGCTTTTGACACCCCTGGATGCGCATGCCCAAGGTTGCAAACCGCGATTCCTGCTACAAAATCGGTATAGGCGCGTCCTTCGATGTCCCAGACAGTGCATGCCTTGCCCCTTGTGATTACAATCGGGAACCTGCTGTATGTTTTTGCTATAACCTTGTCAGCTCTATTTATTATGTCGGTTTTCATATTATAACTTCAGTCCCGATCCCTTTATCGGTAAAAAGCTCCAGCAGTACTGAATGACGCTTGCATCCATTAATAATGTGAACCTTTTCAACTCCGTTTTTCAGCGCATCCAGGGCGCACTCAAGTTTTGGAATCATCCCCTCGGAAACAGTTTTATCTTTAATCATGTTATTTATTTTTTCAGAATTGATTGAAGATATTGCTAAACCCGAGGCATCAAGCACTCCATCAACATCTGTAAGATAAATAAGACGTCCCGCACTCAGCGCTATGGCTATCCTGCCTGCCACATGATCCGCATTGATGTTGAATGTCTCGCCTGAATTCCCGACTCCAACCGGAGCAACAATTGGGATAAAATTCTGTTTGGTCAGCGTGTCGATAATATCAGGATTTACACGTGTAATCTGCCCCACCAGACCCGGATCAATTATTTCAGGCGGCTTATCAGCATCCTCCTGATATTTGATATGGAGTTTTTTTGCAGAGATAAGCCCTCCATCCTTGCCGCTTAAGCCGACTGCTTTTCCCCCTTGTTGATTAATTGCGGCAACAATCGCTTTGTTTACCTTGCCCCCAAGTACCATTTCCACAACGTCCATAGTTTGCTCATCAGTAAGACGCATTCCTTTGACAAACTTTGAGCGTATCCCCATCTGGTCAAGGACCAGGTTGATCTGCGGACCGCCGCCATGCACTACTACCGGATTCAGCCCAATAAGCTTCAATAAGGTGATGTCTCTGGCAAAATCTTCCTTTAGCTGCTCATCAACCATTGCATGCCCGCCGTATTTAATTACAATGGTCATGCCGTAAAAACGACGAATATAAGGAAGAGCTTCTATAAGTATGTCTGCAACATTCGGAGTCATAAAATTAAAATAACCGTTCACGGTTGTCGGTTTACAGTTCACAGTTTTTTCAATGAACTATGGAACGTGGACGAAATAACTTTCCCAACTATGCATCACAGCTTCAGGCCACCTTTGCCCGATCTCAAATCACAAAAGTATCAAAATAGCCTGCTATTCCATCAACTTTTGCGACTTGAGATCGAACAAATTTGACCCAAATCTATGCGCCTACTTGTGGAAGTTAATTCGTCCCCGTTCCTATGCAATAATTGTAGCTATTTTGGATTCTGTTTTTTCAACCGTGAACCGATAACTGTAAACCGGGAACGGTTACAAATTAAAATAGGCAGAATTCCTTAACTTTAGGCATTTTAGGCGCTTTAACATACTTTAGGCATTTTTAAAGAATATATCTGCTAAGATCCTCATCTTCTTTGATATCTTGTAATTTATCATCAACATACTTTTCGTCAATCATAATCCTTTTTTCTTTCATGTCAGGAGCATTAAAGAGTATATCTTCAAGAAGATATTCCATAAGAGTATGAAGTCTCCTTGCTCCGATATTTTCAGTCAGATTGTTAACCTCTTCCGCAATTGCCGCAATTCTCGCCACGGCATCGTTTTCAAAAACCACATCAACATTTTCTGTCCTTAAAAGCGCAAGGTATTGAAGGAGTAATGCGCTTTTCGGTTCGGTCAGTATCCTGACAAACTCGTCTTTTCCAAGAGAATCAAGTTCTACCCGGATCGGAAACCTGCCTTGAAGCTCAGGAATCAAATCAGAAGGTTTAATTGTGTGAAAGGCGCCTGAAGCAATAAAAAGGATATGATCTGTCTTTACAGGGCCGTACTTGGTTGCAACATTACACCCTTCCACTATAGGAAGAAGATCCCGCTGCACCCCTTCCCTGGATACATCAGGACCGTGGCTGGTGTTTTTACTTACAATTTTGTCTATCTCATCGAGAAAGATTATTCCTGTCTGTTCAACCTTTTTAATTGCCCGGTTTACGACTTCCTCCATATCCACAAGATTTTGAGCCTCTTCCTGAGCCAGAATCTTCATGGCTTCAGTCACTTTAAGCTTCCTTTTCTTTGAACTTTTAGGCATTAGGCCACCTAACATATCCTTGAAGTTAACGCCCATCTCCTCTATCCCCATGCTTGAGAAAATCTCCACAACAGGCATAGGCTGATCTGAAACATCAAGGTCAACATACCGGTTGTCGAGTTTTCCCTCCCGAAGCATTTTGCGAAGTTTTTCTCTTGTTGAGGATGATTCAGCATCATTGTGCGCTATTAAATCAATTGGGGTTTCTTCTACGGCTTCACTATCTTGCTTTTGCTTCACTTCTGGCTTTGGGAGCAGAAGGTCAAGCATTCTTTCTTCGGCAATCTGCTGCGCTTTTTCTTTCACGGATTCCTGCGCCTTTGCTTTAACCATATTTACGGTAAGTTCCAGCAGGTCCCTTACCATTGATTCAACATCTCTGCCCATATATCCTACTTCGGTAAACTTGGAGGCCTCAACCTTGGTGAAAGGTGAATCGGTAAGTCTGGACAGTCTCCTTGCTATCTCTGTCTTTCCCACTCCTGTGGGGCCCATGAGTATAATATTTTTAGGCGCAATTTCATCGCGAAGGTCTTCAGGGACCTGCTGCCTTCGCCATCGATTCCTTAATGCAATGCTGACAGAACGCTTTGCTTTGTGCTGGCCGATAATATATTTGTCAAGCTCTTTAACGATTTCTGATGGTTTTAAATCACTCATACACTCATATTTCCATTCTTTTTTAGTTATACCTAAATTGAGCGATTTTTTACTCGATCTGCACCGATCTCTTGCGCATCAAGGATTCGCGAAAATCCTCGACATATCCACGGGTATGCCTGCTTGCCCTGTGGAATGCGAAGCCTATTCCTCCGGGGTGGTTTTCGCAAACCCTTATGCATCAATATCTCGGCACATATCTTCGCAATAAATCGCTCAACTTAGGTTATAGTTATAATTTACGGGTCAATGTCATTAGCTTAAGCTAATGGCATTGATTTACGGGTTGCGGGTTAAAATAATTATTTGTTTTATCAATCATCTTGAATTTAGGAATTCAGGAATTGGGGAATTCAGAAATTGAAGGTATCCTGTTGATTTTAATTCCTCAATCCTTACAATTCTTCTATAGTTACTGAATCATTTGTAAATATACAGATTGAACCGGCTATTCTCATGGCTTCTTCCACAATAGCTCTGGCATCCATATCTGTATGTCTTATCAGCGCTATTGCCGCTGCCTGGGCGGCGACTCCTCCGGATCCGATGCCCATAATTCCTTCATCAGGTTCAATTACATCACCTTTGCCTGAAACAAGAAACATTCTATCCTCATCTGCGGCAATCATGATTGCCTCAAGATGCCTCAAGTACTTGTCGGTTCGCCAGTTTCTTGCCAACTCAACAGCGCTGCGGGTCAGGTTTCCGTTATAACGTTCAAGTTTTGCTTCCAGACGTTCAGAAAGATTTAAAGCATCAGCGGTTGCTCCGGCAAACCCCACAATAATTTTGTTATTATAAATCCTTCTTACCTTTTTAGCATGATGTTTTATAACATTATTATTCAAAGTTACCTGGCCGTCACCGGCAACCGCCAGTTTATCATTATGCCTTACAGCAAGGATGGTAGTTCCATGAAATGTCATATTACTCCTGTTTTAGAATTTTGAAAGATGAACGTCCAACATATTAAAAAGATGAACGTCCAACATCGAATGAAAAAAAACAAACACCAAACGAGAAACAGAGGTTCAAGGTTCAAGGTTCAAGGTTCAAGGTTACTCGACTTTTAATGTCCGAGCAATGTATTTCAGCATTCTAATCTTCTAATCCTCTGACCTCCAACTTTCGAACTCTGTTTCTTCATCTTTTTCCATTCGATGTTCGATGTTCATTTTTTTCACTCCCTTCTGAGCAAAAACAACTTAGCGCTTATGCCCCATGACCCCTGATCTCTGACCTCTGTATTTCCCCGACACCTGATTAATCATCGTCTGGGATGAGCTTTGTCATAAGTTTCCATTAGTCTGTCTATGCTCACATGTGTATATTTTTGTGTCGTAGAAAGGCTTTTATGCCCTAAGAGTTCCTGTACTACCCTTAAATCAGCGCCGGCATCAAGCATGTGTGTTGCAAACGAGTGACGAAAAGCATGGGGCGAAACAGGCATTAAGAGGCCGCATTCTTTTGCGACCTTGTCAAGAATACGGGCAATAGATCTTGCTGTAAGACGGCCATTGCTTTTGTTTAGAAACATGGGGCCGTTTTTATCAGCTTGCGTGCCTGATTCCAGGCGCAGCCTTTTTCTATAAGCCTTTATTGCATCAAGAGCTTTTTTGCCGATCGGCACAATTCTTTCCTTGCCACCTTTTCCAAACACACGGATAACACAGCTCGTAAAATCCACGTCAGTCAAATTCAATCCTGCAAGCTCAGATACTCTTATTCCACTTGAATATAGGGACTCAAAAATAGCGCAATTCCTCAGACCGGCCAAAGTGTTCGTCTTTATGGAATTCAGCAGTCTGAATGTGTCATCAACTGTTAGATAGACGGGAATAGCCTTTCTCTGCTTTGGCGAAAGAATCAAATCAGCCGGGTTATCAGTAATTACACCATGCTTCACAAGATATCTGAAAAAGGAACGCAAAGAGGAAAGCTTGCGTGCCATGGTTACCTTTTTGTTTTTTTTGTGTAAAAATCCCAAATAACCCCTTATTGTCAATGGGCTTACTTTATCCACCACAACCTGATTTTTTTTATATGAATTTGCATAATTACTCTTTCCTTTCGTTAAAGACCGGTTTTGAGCTAAAAAGGATGCAAACTCTTCAAGATCGTGCAGGTATGCGCGAGAGGTGTTTTTGGAATACCCTTTTTCCAGGGAAAGAAATTCGATAAAAGATCCGATTAACTTTTTAAAAGAAGATGAAATCATTAAAATTCAATTAGCTTTTCAAGATCGTTCCATGTTTCAACCTCTACAAATGGATGAGATACCCTGTTCCACGGCTGTTTGAACAGAACCGGCGTTATGCCGGCCTCTTTAAGTTTAAAACAGGTCTCAAGCCTGTCTTCAACAAAACAGGTAATATTTTTACCCAAAAGAACATCCGGCTTGTCTTTAAATGTGCCTGTTGTAATAATCTCTATTGAATCAGGTTTAAGCGGCAGGATGCTTAACATCCAATCGTAGATGGGGCCCAAATAAGGCCTCGCCGTTACAAAGAGAAGCCGTCTTTGACTCCTTCCCAGCCTTGTCAAGACTTCGGAAGCGCCGTCTATAGGTTTTAATGTAGCATCGTAGTTTCCATCGAGTATTCTGTTCAATATCTTTTCAATAATGTTTTTATCGATATCAAGGCAATCTTCAATAGTATAACAGGTAATATGTTCGGGCTTTATCCAGTTTATGCCATGCTCCCTTTCCGCTATATCAAGGAACAATGTCATGGTGTCGGCAAAAACCCCATCAATATCAAAAGCTACAGAGGACGGATTGATCATAAATATCACTTTATGCCGCTTTTCTTGTTTTTTTCTTCAGCCTGGAAATGCGGTGCCTTAAAATAACCGCCATTTTTTTATTATCGGCCTTTAAAAAGGCTTCTTGATCAGTCTTTAATTTTCTGATTTTTGATTTGATGTCGCGAACCGATGCATCGGCTTTCTTCTTCGGCGCCTCTTCGATTCCCCTTGCCTTTTTTATTGAACTGATCAGCTCTGCCTTATTCATTCCATGAACACCGGTAATTTCAGGGATCTCCTTGGATACATCCCTTAGCTCATTGGCAGTCATTTTATCTAAAGGTTTTTCCTTGAACTCCTTTTTTTTCTTAACGCCCATATCCGGCAAATCTCCTTTTCTATCCTTGATGGTTTTGGCCTTGATGGTTTTGGCCTTGATGGTTTTGGCCTTGATGGTTTTG
>JAYENE010000393.1:0-1839 GCA_034721935.1 Thermodesulfobacteriota bacterium | reverse complement strand
CCTTGATGGTTTTGGCCTTGATGGTTTTGGCCTTGATGGTTTTGGCCTTGATGGTTTTGCAAAACCATTAATTATTAATCATAACAAGAAAAACTATTATTTTAACTATTTTATTTTATTATGTCAATAGTTGAAAATTTGCTTGTTAATAACACCTAACATTTGATGAATTCGTAAAAAGTCCAACAACCACCTTCACCACGCCAGAGGCGTGGCGAAAGCCGGGCACGTAGTGACACGAAGTGAAGCATCAGCGCTAACCGTCAGCGCTATCCGGTCTTTTCAAATAGTTGCAGATCATCTGGACTCCGGTTTTCACCGGAGTGACGACTTACGAGTTCATCGACATTTATTGGACAGTTAATTTATTTATCTTCCTTATCAAGAAGTTTCATAAATGGCTTGAAAAGTTCAATTGGAAACGGAAAAATTGTTGTTGCATTCTGCTCTGCCGACATCTCGCCCATTGTCTGGAGATACCTGAGTTGCAAGGCCATAGGGTGCTTTTCAATTATCTCAGATGCTTGGGCCAGCTTTGCCGCAGCCTGGAATTCCCCTTCTGCATTGATTACCTTGGCGCGACGTTCCCTTTCAGCCTCGGCCTGCTTTGCCATTGAGCGTTGCATCTCCTGGGGCAGATCAATATGCTTTAATTCCACGGTTGTAACCTTTAATCCCCACGGGTCTGTATGTGTGTCCAGTATTGTCTGAAGCTGCTCATTAATCTTTTCTCTTTCAGATAAAAGCTCATCCAGCTCTACCTGGCCGCACACACTTCTCAGGGTTGTCTGGGCGAGTTGAGACATTGCATAGTTGTATTGCTCAACCTCAACTATAGCCTTTATCGGAGCGATTACCCTGAAATAGATTACAGCATTAACCTTTACCGAAACATTATCCCTGGTTATAACATCCTGAGGGTCCACATCCATGGTCACAAGACGCATACTTACCTTTACCATTTTATCTATAATGGGAATAAGTATGATCAGGCCGGGCCCTTTTGCCTTTATAACCCTGCCAAGCCTGAATATAACCCCGCGTTCATACTCATTTAATATTCGTATGGCTGATGACAGAAAAAGGGCTGCAAGTATAACAACTGCAATTACTGTATACATTTTATACTCCTTTGTTAAAATAAGTTTGTAATAGTTCAGCCACCAAGGCACCAACTTGCCTGCCGGCAGGCAGGGATTATAATACAATTCCCTTTCGCTTCGCTTAATTGCAAATTCAGGAATTGAGGAATTGAAAGATGTTGTCACTTTTAATTCCTCAATTCCTGAATTCTTAGTGTCTTTGTGGATGAACTATTGCCCTAAAATGTTATTTTGTAATAATTTAGCGCTTTGAAAATTTGGCTGTTTTTGTTGAGATGTTGCAGCTAATTCGAAAAAGCATCATTTGAATACCCGCCTGCCATAGCCCTTTATGGGTGTTGGCGCTTATTCACTCTATTATCATAGCTAAGTGTGACCAAAGCAATTCGTACAAAAAGGCGCTGACGAGCAGGCCGAATGTCGAATGACGAATTGCCTGCCTGTGCGTGTACGCACGCAGACAGGTGGAATCGCTACGCTTTATCTTTTATAGTAGTAAAATGATAGAATACCTTACTTCGACATTCATAATTCTCTCCGAGGCGTAGGCTCTACGAGCCGGAGGCCTTGTTCGATATTCTGCGGTTCAAAAACCGCTGTCAAAGTTTAATTTTTTGTAATACTTTAGCGTTATGCAACAAACCATCTGAAATCAAGCTTCGGGTGTGATCAGATTTAAAGCAGGAAACTGTTTGAAGGAATTAGAAATCGTTAAGAAAGAACCAGGTTTAAAATG